>CADCUW010000316.1 GCA_902805985.1 uncultured Rubrobacteraceae bacterium | reverse complement strand
CCCCCGCGCGCACGGCGACCCGGAAGAAGGCCGGTCCAAGGCCGGCGAACGGCGCGCAACCCCGTACCAGCACGCCCCTCCGGGCCAGCCGCTCCGTAAGGCCCTCGGGACCCCGGACGAGCAGGAAATTCGCCGCGCCGGGGAAGACCGTCAGGCCCGGCAGCGCGGCGAGATCCGCGGAGAGATCTTCCCGCAGCCGGGTCACCTCCCGGATGGACCTCCCGGCAAAGCCCGCGTCGCGCGCGGCGGCGGTCCCTGCGGCGGCGGCGACAGCGTTCACCGGCCAGGAGGGTTGCAGTGCCTGCGCCCTGGCCGCGTCAGGGCAGATCAGGCACCCCAGCCGCAACCCCGGTATGGCGAAGAACTTGGTGAAGGACCTCGCGACGAAGAGGTGATCGTCCACCACATCGGCCACGGAGATCTCCGGCACGAAATCCACGAACGCCTCATCCACAACGAGCACGCCCCCGGCGTCCCGGACGCGCTCGGAGATCTCCAATACTTCTCGTCGTCCGAGTGCCTCGCCCGTCGGGTTGTTCGGGTTGCAGAGAAAGACGACCGAGACCCCGTGGAGGTCCGTGAGCTTCCCCGGGTCGAGCCTGAAGCCGTCCTCCGGGCTGCGGACGACGCGGCGCAGCGGGGACAGCCCGGCGGCTTCGGCGGCGGTCGCGTACTCGCTGAAGGTGGGCTCGAGGATCAGGGCGGTTCCACCCTTCCCGGCGGCGCGGGCGGCGAGGAAGAGGGCCTCGGCACCGCCGTTTGTGGGGACCACCGATCCCGGGTCCACGCCGACGTAGGCGCCGAGGGCCTCCCGCAGGCCGTGGTACGAGAGATCCGGGTAGCGTCCGGCGTCCTCGTCGAGCGCCCGCCGGGCGGCCTCCAGGGCCGCCGTCGGCGCCCCGAGCGGGTTGATGTTCTGGCTGAAGTCGAGAAAGTCCGCCTCGGGTACGTCCAGCAGCCGCGCCGCGGCGGCGCCGTGCGCCCCGTGGTGTCGGGTGCCGGGGTGCTCCGCCCAGCCCTCAGCCACGCTGTCCCCATCCCAGGAGCAGGGCCACGAGCGAGATCGCGACGCAGGCCCGGCGCATCAGCGCGACGGCCCGGCCGACGTCGGCCGGGCCTGGCGGCCGGCCGTTCCCGAGAGACGGACCACGACGCTCCACCCCTTCGTAGAAGTTCGCGCCGCCGAGCCGCACGTCCAGCGCCCCGGCGAAGGCGGCCTCGGCGTACCCGGCGTTGGGGCTTGCCGTGAGCGGGCCGTAGCGGAGGGAGGTCGCGAGTACCCGGACCGGGGAGCACGAGGCCGCCGCGACCGCCAGCACCGTGAGGCGGGCGGGGAGCAGGTTAGCCAGGTCATCCAGCCGGGCGCCCGCCCAGCCCAGATCCAGGTAGCGCGGGTTCCTGTACCCGACCATCGAGTCGACGGTGTTGACCGCCTTGTAGGCCAACGCCCCGGGGGCGCCGAACAGCAACCCGTAGAACATCGGGCCCACGACGCCGTCGCTGGTGTTCTCCGCGACGGACTCCACGGCCGCCCGGCAAACCTCCGGTTCGGAGAGACCGGCCGTGTCCCGCCCGACGAACTCCCCGACCCGGGAGCGCGCCTCCCCCAGCCGCCGGCGGGCCAACTCGGCCTGAACCGTTTGCGCGGCCGAGCCGAGGCCCCGCATGGAGAGGGTGGTGGAGATCAGGACCGCCGCAAGCGCCTGACGCCCTCGACGGGGAACCGCGCGCAGGAGCGCGCGACCTGAGAGAAAAGCGACCGTGGGGAGGGACGCGGCGAGGAGGACGCCCGCGGCCCGGCGGCTGTTCGCATTCGTGAGCCGGAGCGCGGGCCCCTCGTAGGCCGCGATGGCGCGCCCCATCCAGACGGTCGGGTGGAGCGACTCCGGCGGTTCCCCGAGTAGGGCGTCGAGTATCAGGGCCGCCGCGACGACGGTCGCGTTGCCGGACCTCATCCGTTCTCTGGCGCCCCGTCGGGTCCGCCCTTGCGGCGACCGCGCAGGAGGCCGACGACGGCGCCCGCCGTCCCGAGGAGTATGGCCCTGAGAACGAAGTTCGCCACGGAGCGGCCGAGGTCCCTTGGGGCGGGAGGGCCGAAGGACTCTTCGACCTCCGAGACGTCTGCCGGGGGTGGGACGTCGTTCACCTCTTCGGGCGACTGGCCCTCTTCGCGGCGGCGGTCCTGGATCTCATCCCGCACCTCGTTGACATAGCCGACGACCTTCGGCGCAGCCTCCCTGGCGTAGGCACGCATGTCATCAGCGAGCACGGTCGCCTGCAGGAGCGTCGTCAGCAGCAAGACCGTCCCGACGACGAACGCCACCACGGTCGCGGCAAGCGTGCCGTCCCGCAGCAGCAGGGAGCCGTAAGAGGCCTCCGGATCGGGCCTGGTAGGCCGCATCCTTATCGCGGCGAGGATGGCGAGAAACAGGAACGCCGCCAGCGAGAGTCGCGTCCGGTACGAACCGACCACCGCCAGCACCCAGTCGGCCGTCGATGCAGGGTCCAAAAATAGGAAGTACAGCTCCGCGACGAGGGCTACGGCCCCCGCCAGCGCTCCATAGAACAGCCCTGTTCTGATCGGTCCCAATACGCTCCTCGGTCGACTCTGCGCGAGTGTCCAGAATACAACATACACCGGCGGGCACGGTGTGATCCCTGCCGCCCCGGCCTAAGGGGCGACCGCCGGACGACGACCCCTCAGCAGGAGGAAGATCC
Organism: uncultured Rubrobacteraceae bacterium; assembly: GCA_902805985.1. Lineage (GTDB taxonomy): Bacteria > Actinomycetota > Rubrobacteria > Rubrobacterales > Rubrobacteraceae > Rubrobacter_D. The sequence continues at coordinate 2,577 of CADCUW010000316.1, read as the reverse complement.
CCGCGAGCACGACCGCGCCGCCGACGAGCGTCGCGGTCCCGGGCCGTTCCGAGAGAATTAGCCAGGCCAGCAGCGCGGCGATCACGGGCTCCGCGAGGACGGTTCCCGAGATGACAGACGCCTCCACGTAGCGCAGGGCCCAGTTAAAGACCGTGTGGCCGAGGATCTGGGGCCCCAGGGTTATCGCCAGCAGCCAGAACCACGTCTCCCACCCGTACCCCCAGACCCGGTCGCCCGACAGGAGGGCGGCGGGCAGCAGGGCCGCGGCGGCGGCCGAGTAGAGGACGATCGAGTACGGCAGGACGCCCACGGGCTCGGCGGCCGAGCGCTGGGAGCGCCCGACGAGCACGTACACCGTGAACGTCAGCGCGCCGAGGAGCGCGAGCGCGTTCCCGAGAACCGCCGCCGACCCGGCCGAATCGTCCTGCGCGATCACGACCGTCCCCGCCAGCGCGACCAGGATGCCCGCGAAGGAGAGGGGTGCGGTCTTCTCCCCGAAGATCAGGTACGCGAGGATCGCGACGAAGACCGGCGTGTTGCTCACGAGCACCACGCTGGCGGCCACGCTCGTGTAATCGAGCGAGGAGATCCAGAACCCGAAATGCGCCCCTAGCGCGAGCCCGGAGGCGATCCCAATGTAGAGGGTCTTCCCTTTCGGAAACGCGTCCCTCCTCAGGAGCGCGGGCGGGAGCAGGATCACCACCCCGAGGGCGCAGCGCCAGAACGCGACGGCGAGTGCCGGGGCGTCGGCCAGCCGGATCATGACGGCCGCCGCGGAGACTGCGACGACCCCTACGGCTACCGCCGGGAGCGCGCCCCTACCCCGTACCTCACCCTGTACCAGACCAACGCCCCGCTTTCGCGCAGAAATTGCCCCCGGCGCAGCCAGGGAACCCGCCACATCGGGCTACTATACACGGGCTCCGCCCGTGCGATGAGCCCGGCCCGCCGGAAAGCCGCGGCCGTCCGAACGCAGTGCAGCGGGTCTGTCACTACGAGCACCTCAGTAACTCCGTCCCCTGCCGCGAGCGCCGCCACTAGCCGCGCTGAGTCCCAGGTGCTCTCTGCCTGATCCTCCATCCGGATGGCCTCTCCCGGCACCCCCTCTTCTCGCAGGATGCGGGCCATCACCTCCGCCTCGGTCGGCGGGTGCCTCCCGAGCCCGCCCGTCACCAGGACTCGGTCCACCCGTCCCGCCGCGTGGAGCCGCGCCGCGTGCCGCACCCTGGCGTCGAGCGTGCGGCTCGGCTTACCCCCGGGCAGAACCTGCGTCCCGAGCACGACCGCGTACCGGGGCCGGTCCTCTGCGGGAACCGGCTCATCCCTGAGGTAGACCCCGAGCAGGCGGCGAAGCTCGCCCACGATGCCCCCGCAGAAGAGCTGGCTCAAGCGCCGACCACGGACCTTGCCCGCGCGAGGTCGTCGGGCGAATTGACGTTCATCAGGAGGAGGCCGGGGTCCCCCAGGGACCGCAAATCCCCTTCCGGTACGTAGACGATGGTATCCAGCCCGCGCAGAAACTCGCGCGCGGCCCGAACGCCACCGTCCAGGGCGTAACGGAGACGGGGCAGCACCTCGCGGGAGTAGGCGGCGCAGAGCGGATGCGCGCGTCCCCCTTGCTCGGGAACGGCGGCAAGCGACTTGCGATCCCGCAGGACCCCGAGAAGATGTGCGACGAGGTCGGCGCTCAGGAAAGGCATGTCCCCGGCCGCCACGAAGACGAGCGGAAAGCGGGCCGCCGCGAGACCTACCTCCATGCCGGCTAGGGGACCCTGCCCGGGACGGCCGTCGACGGTGCTAAGGACGCCTGGCGGCGCCTTACCACCACCGGCCAGTATCACCTCCTCGCAACTCTCCGAGAGCGCGCCCGTGACACGTTCGACGAGGGTCTCACCGCCGACCCTCAGGAGCAGCTTGTCGCGGCCCATCCGGCGGCTCCCCCCGCCGGTGAGGATCACACCAGAGGCGGGCGGGCTCAGGTGGCTGTCCCGAGGGTGGCCTCTCCCCTGAGCCTTCCTATCTTGTTGCGCAGGGCCAAGACCCGGTCGCGCCGGATCGCTGTATCGGAGCGGCGGGCGAGGCGTTTGGAGACGGCCAGCTCCACGGCAGCCCCGTGGACCTTGCGCGCCCGGGACCACGTCCTGAAGCGTCCCCTGAAGAGCAGGCCCAGATAGTAGCCCGTCTTTCGGAAGTAGCTCGGCAAGATGGAGTACTCCTCGGCGGTGATCGTACCGGCCTTCACCTCCTCCCGCAACTCGGTGCGGATGACGCGCCGCTCCATCCATAGCCACAGTATTATGAGGATAACGTAGAAGAGGATAACGCAGAACAGCACCAGGTAGGCCACGGGCCCGAACGTCGTCGCCGTGAAGTTGAACGTCGCGTGCAGCAGTATCGCCCCGGCGAGCCCGACCAGCGGCAACAATACCTTCAACAACCGGCTCTGGACCCACGGTATCAGGCCGATCCCGATCCCTGTGAGCGAGGTGAAGGCCGCGTGGGCGAAGCCGCCGAAGATCCTGCGCACCACGAAGGTCTCGGAGCCATACTGCAGCCCGTAGAGGATGTCTTCTGCTA
>CADCUW010000315.1 GCA_902805985.1 uncultured Rubrobacteraceae bacterium | reverse complement strand
AACGTCAACAAGCGGGACAAGTGGTCCACCTACACGCCGACCGTCACGATCCCCCTCGAGCATGTCCTGGGCGCCGAGGCCGACCCGCAGATCGAGCGGACGATGTGGAGGGCTTGGGCCTTCGGGCGGCCTGGCTTCTGGAGGTCGCGGATCTTCGGCGAGGACAGCGGGCACCGCGCCCCCGACCCGGCGGTCAGGTTCTACAACCCCCGCCACTCTTGCGCGGACAAGGCGGTGGTGGTCCGGCTGCAAGGCGAGGATTACGAGCGGCTGGTGGTGGAGGTCGAGGACCCGGATGGCGCCGTCGAGCGGATCAACCGGGCCGTCGAGGCGCACCCGGCCGGCAGAGCCTAGGGCGTCGGTCCGGAGCCCCGGGCACAGACCACAAGCAGGGGGGAGGGCAACCCAAGTGCGAGAGTCCTGCTACTGCGGCCGAGGCGGCGACGTGGAGGACCGCGAGCCCGTCTTGAGGGATGGCCGCACCGAGGCGCTTCGGTGCCCGCGGTGCGGCCACCTCGACCCCCTGCCCTACCTCGACGCCGACGCCCGCCGCGAGGTGTTCGAGGAGGCGGAGCGGAGGTCGCTCGAGAGCCTCGTCGAAGGGGCCCGGGCGGGGCGCGGACGCGACAGGGCGACTTGGTAGCGGTTTAGCGAAGCTCCGGGAGTCTTGGGAACCCCAGTCCGCCGCATCCCGGGGGCTTATTCACCGGAGTGCGTGGAAGGGTTATTCTCCGAACTTCGCCTCTAGGGGGTTCTAGGAAGGTGGCTCCGTGCCGGTCTTGTGACGCCTGTCCTGCCGGCCCTGCCGACCGCGCTCCTCGCGGGCGCGGTCCAGCGACGCGACGCCGCCCGCAGGGCGCCCGCCCGCGGGGCGCTCGGCGGAGAGGTCCTCGAAGGCGTGCAGCCGCGCCACGTCCGTGGCCGACGCGTCCCAGCAGGGCACCCGCTCGAGCATCCGCAGCACCCCCTCCTCGGAGTCCGCCTCCACGATGAGCATGATGCTGCGCTGGCCGCTCGGGTACCCCCCGGCGAGCACCCTGCCTTGCGCCTTCAGGGCGCTCAGGGCTTCCAGGGAGGGGAGGAGCGTCTCCCGTACCGTGCCGAGCAGTCCCTCGATCGAGGGCAGCGACCCGTCGGGTTCGGCCTCGGGCAGGTCCATCGTCACGAGGTACTGCGGCATGGCCCCTTTCCTGTCCGCGGGGAAACGACCCGGCGTCTCCAGCGTAGCAAGCGCGGCGACGCGGCGCATGGTTCGGGGGCCCTTTTCGGGCTTCGTTTTCGTAGGCCCAAAAGCCTATTCACCGAACCTCATAGAAGGGGTGTTTTCCGAACTTCGCCTTGAGGGGGTTCTAGGAAGTACGCATAGCCCCGGTCTTGCAACCCCGGGCGCCCGACGCCCGCAAGCCGAGATCCTCGCCGCCCGTTCGGCCTACGCAGGGTCCTTCGCGTCCCCGGACAAGAAGGTCCCCTCGATCCAACTGACCGCATGCTCAAGGAGTCCCCGACCGTCGAACAGGTAGGCAGTGGCCTCCCCGACTGGCCCTCCGTCCCCGATTCCGGCCGCGAGCGCGGAGCGCGCGATGTGCTCGATGTAGTCCTGTTCGTCGAGCACACGTTCGTAGGGCAGGGCGCCCTCTCCGGTATCGATGTCCGAGAAGGTCAACCAGACGCGCTCGCCGTCCACGAGCACGGGCATCCCGTAGCTCACGCGCCGCTTGCCTGGGACCTGCGCTACGGCCTCGGCGTGGTGCACGAGCGTTACGGTCTCCAGCGGCGCGCCCAGCATCGCCACCTCACCGCCGAACTCGACCAGCTTGGCGTAGGGCGTGCCGGCGCCGTAGGCGTCGTCGTAGGGGTGGGAGGCGGTGATGGCATCGGCTAGCGGGCCCAAGGCCGCCACGCCCGCCTCCGGGTGCCCGCTGTGGAGCGCCCCGGGCCAAGTCCTCAAGGCCTCGGGAACGCGGCCGTGGTCACGGCTGGAGAGGGCGACGCGCGGGTCGTAGGGCGGATGCTCCTCGACGTAGGCCCGCCTCGCTTCCTCGTCCAAGGCGCCCAGGTCGTCGGGCGGCGCGTCCTGCCAGCCGGTGTAGGCCATGATCGTGCCCTTGGGTCCCACGACGTCGAGCAGGGCGCGCACAACGGTCTCCGCGCCCCCGACCACGTAGCCGAGGGTGCTCATACGGCAATGGACCATCACCATCCCGCCCGGCCTTAGCCCGAGCTTCTCCAGGTCTTGAGCGAGCCGCGAACGCGTCACCAGCATGCCCCGTACGGTAGCAGGAGCCTCGGAGATCGGCCCAGGAGCGTACCATCTCGTAGCTATCCTACTCTATTCACCGTACGTCCTAGAAGGGTTGTTCTCGGAACTTCGCTTCCTGGGGCGCCTTAGGGCACATCGCCGCGGCTTGGGGGGATCGTGGGTAGGCGCCGCTATCGGCCCGCCGAGTGTACAGTTGGGTCATGACCGACGAAGAAGCCGTGCTCGAGGAGCTGATGTGGAACCTAGGAGAGGCCTCCGGACGTGTCCGGGCGTCCCGGCGCCTTATGCTGGAGCACGCGATGATGGACGAAGCGCGGTACCTGAGGCTGGCAGCATGGCTGTCTGAGGCGCTGGACGCGACGGAGACGGCCTCCAGAGAAGCCCGCCGTCAGCGAGGCATCGGCTAGCACCGAACTTCGTGCCGAGGGGGTCTCGGAACTTCGCGTGGCCCCGGTCCTATGATCGGCCTTGCGCGAGGGATTCCAGGTGCCCTGCTAGCTCCTCGGGCGCCGCGAAGAAGGGCGAGTGGCTCGTGCCCATGGTGAGGACCTCCCGGCACGGCAGCCTCTCGTACATGTACTCCTGGAACGGAGGGCTGATGGCCCGGTCCTGGAGGGTTCGGATGTACGCCCGGGGCACCCGCCCGAAGTTCTCCTCCGTGATAGAGAGCGGCGTGGCGAACGGGGCCAGGGCCTGCGGGGCGAACCGGGCCTTCGCCCGCTGCACGTCCTCCTCCGGGCAGTCGTGGAGGAGGGCCTCCCTTACGGCGTCCTCCCGGATGGTGGCGGACGCCCCGTCCTCGCTCATTACCAGGTTCGGCAGGACCAAAGACCCCGTCTCGTTCTCGGCCGCCCCGAACAAGGTCTCCCCGTCGCGCAGCAGGAACGCGGCAAGGTAGACGAGCAGCTCGACCTTGTCGGGGCGCTGTTCCGCGGCCTGGCTTATGACCGTGCCGCCGGAGCTGTGCCCGACGAGCACGACCGGCTCCGGTTGCGCGTCCAGCACCCCAGCAATCCGGTCCGCGTAACCTTGCAGCGAGACCTCGTGGATCGGGGTGGGGTCGTCGCCCGAGCCGGGCAGGTCCGGCGCTTCCGCCCGGTGGCCGGCTTCCTCCAGCAGGGGGACCACCTTCTCCCAGCACCAGCCACCGTTCCACCCGCCGTGCACCAACACGAACGTGCCCATCGCGACACCCTTCCTCTGGCCCTACCGGCCGTCGTGCGGTCCGTCGTGGCCGCGCCGTGCATGATGCCACCGGCCCGAGTCTGCGGCACCCTCCGGAGGTTATGCACCCGAGTGCGTGGAAGGCTGGATTCCTCGGAACTTCGTGCCGAGGGGGTTCAAGGAATCCGCCCTCGCGTAGCGTTCCCGAAGACCCGACTACTGCCCGGGGGGTGGCGGTATCTCGAGGCCGTACTTCTGGCCGATCTCCACGATCCTCCCCACGTCAGGCTCGCCTTCGGGCGCGGAGGACCCCTCCGTGGCCGGCTCGCCCGCTTCGAGGAAGAACCTCTCGAACCCCCCCGGCGTGATGACCGCCAAAACTCGGCTGGGCGAGGTCCCCGCGTTCCTGAAGGTGTGCAGGGTGCCCCTGGGGGCGTGCACGCACGTCCCCACGCCCGCCGGGACGGTGTCCTCGCCGAGCAAGAACTCGACCTCCCCCTCCAGCACGCAGAACGCCTCGTCCTCGTTGGCATGCCGGTGCGGGGGCGGGCCGCCGCCTGGCGGGGTGGTCTCCTCGATCATCGAGTAGGCGCCTCCTGTGTCCTCGGCGGAGAGCCTCACCTCGATCAGGTCCCCAACCAGCCACACCGATTCGCCCTCGCCCGGGGCTGTGTGGGTCCCGATGCTGCTCTTGCCTTCGGACATCCGGCTTCCTCCTCGTCCCGACCTACCCTCGACCCGAAGGATGGTGGCACACGGCGAAGCCTCGCGCACCTGGCAGATGTCTATTCACCCAACCTCGTAGAAGAGAAATTCTGCGAACTTCGCACTGAGGGGGTTCTCCGAAGTACGCTGGCTCAGACTCCTTCGGGGCTTCGGTCCTTCTCGACGGCCGTCGGGTGGCCCAGGACTCGCGCCGGATAGTCGCGTACGATGCTGGGTAATTAGGACCGCGAGGTCCGAGTATCGGCCGCGACGGGAGGAGGGACGGATGACCGAAGGGCAAAACGCGCAACGCCCAATCCTGGTGTGCGGGGCTACCGGCAGCCAGGGGGGCGCGGTGGCGCGAAGCCTGCTAGAGCGAGGCTTCCGGGTGCGCGCGCTCACCCGAGACCCGCACAAACCGGAGGCGCGGGCCCTGGCCGAGCAGGGCGCCGAGGTCGTGCAAGGCGACATGGACGACCGCTCCTCCGTGGACCGGGCGCTCGAAGGCGTCCACGGCGTCTTCTCCGTGCAGAACTTCTGGGAGGCCGGCTACGACCGCGAGGTGCGGCAGGGCAAGACGGTCGCCGACGCCGCGTCGGCGGCCGGCGTGGGGCACTTCGTCTACAGCTCGGTCGGCAGCGCCCATCGGCAAACCGGGATCGCCCACTTCGACAGCAAGTGGGAGGTCGAGGAGCACGTGCGGGGGCTGGGCCTCCCCCACACGGTCCTCAGGCCCGTCTTCTTCATGCAGAACTGGGAGATGATGCGCGAGCCGATCCTCGGTGGCACCCTCCCCCAGCCTCTCGACCCGGAAAAGCCGTTCCAGCAGGTGGCCGTCGAGGACATAGGGGCCTTCGCCGCGATGGCCTTCGGGCATCCGGACGAGTGGATCGGGCGGGAGGTGGAGATCGCCGGGGACGAGCGGACCATGCCCGAGATCGCCGAGGCCTTCGGGCGCGTCGCGGGAAGGGAGGTCGGCTACTACCAGGTCCCCTGGGAACAGTTCGAGGAGCAGATGGGCGAGGAGTACGCCGTGATGTACCGGTGGTTCAACGACGTGGGCTACGAGGCGGACGTGGAAGCCCTGCGTCGAGAGCACCCCGGGCTGATCGACTTCGAGGGCTACCTGCGCGGCCACGGATGGGAGGGCGCGGGGCCCCCCGCGGGGAGTTAGGCTTCGCCGG
>CADCUW010000314.1 GCA_902805985.1 uncultured Rubrobacteraceae bacterium | reverse complement strand
TGCCGGGCACGCTCGTCTCTAGCAGGAACGGGTCCCTGTCCGGCCGCCACCCCTTGGGCCGCTTGCCGCCCGTCATGATGTCCGGCCCCGACAGGATGAACCCGCGCTCATCCCGCTCCACCAGCCCGTCCAGCCAGCCCGTCTTCGGCGCCGCCCCGATAAAGATGAACAGCGAGCTCGTAGGGACCGTGTCCGTCTCTCCCGTCGCGGAGTTCGTGATCGAGACCCTCTCCAGGTGCCCATCTCCCTCGACGGCGGAGACGCCGCTGTTGATGAGGACCTCGATGTTCTTGCGGTCCTCTATCTGCTTGACGAGGTACTCGGACATGCTCTTTCTGAGATTGTCCGAGCGGCACAGGAGGGAGACCTTCCTCGCCTGGCCAGAGAAGAACATCGCCGCCTGGCCCGCCGAGTTCGCCCCGCCGACGATGTAGACGTCCTCGCCCCGACAGGAGAAAGCCTCGGTCTGGGCGGCGCCGTAGTAGACGCCGCGGCCGGTCAGCGCGTCCGCGCCTGGGACGTCCAGTTTGCGGTAGGAGACGCCGGTGGTGACGATGAGGGCGTAGCAGGAGATCTCGGTCCCGTCCGCGAGCGTCACGATGCGGTAGGGGTCCTCCGTCCGGACGCCGCTGACCTCCTGGGGTGTGAGGATCTCGACCTCGAACCTACGCGCCTGGTCCACCGCCCGTTGCGCGAGGTCCTTCCCGGATAACCCCCGCGGGAACCCGAGGTAGTTCTCTATGTTGCTACTGGTCCCCGCCTGGCCACCCGGCGCCTCCCGCTCGACGAGCACCGTGCTCAGCCCCTCTGAGGCCCCGTAGACCGCCGCGGCCAGTCCGGACGGGCCGCCGCCCACGATCACCAGGTCGTAGAACTGCTGCCCGGCGCGGGTTTGGAGCCCGATCCTGTCGGCTATCTCCCGGTTCCCCGGCGCCTCGTCGTAGGACCCGTCCTCGTACACCACGAGCGGCAGCCTCGGCATCCCGTGGTCCGCGCTGGCCACGACCTCCCGCGCCTCTTCGGACCCCTCCACGTCCATCCACCTGTAGGGCACCCTGTTGCGGGCCAGAAACTCCCGCGTCCGGTGCGACTCCGGCGACCAGCGGTCCCCGACCACCCGGATTCCCTCGAAGGGCGGCCTGTAGTCCGCCCGCCAGTCAGCCAAGAGCTCATCCAGGCTCGGGTAGAGGTTCTGATCCGGCGGATCCCACGGCTTCTGCAGGTAGTAGTCAAGCCCGACCTCGTTGATCGCCCGGATGGCAGCCTCGGTGTCCGAGTACGCCGTGAGCAGCGCCCTCTTCGCGTCCGGGAACCGCCCGATGGCCTCCTCAAGGAACTCGACGCCGGTCATCTTGGGCATCCTCTGGTCGACCAGAAACAATGCCACCGGGTCCCCGCGCAGCTTCAGCTTGCCCAGAGTGTCGAGCGCCGACTCGCCCGAGTCCGCCCGCAGGACGCGGTACTCCCTCGCGTAGCGCCGCCGGAGGTCCCGCTCCACCGCGCGCAGGACCTGAGGGTCGTCGTCCACCGCCAGGATCACCGGCTTAGCCATGCTGCCCCACCCTTCAGAATGCGATTGTTAAATGCTTGTGTCAGCCCCAAATACACGCCCCAGGCGCGCTGGAAAAAATTGTAACACCACCGACAACTACCCATTTGGGCAGGTACTGACGGGTCGCTAGGGCTCGTTTTAGGGGTTTAGGATCCGCACGCCCGTGTGTCTGAGATCGTCTTCGTTGCGGGTGGCGAGCATCAGGTCGTAGTGGGGTGCCAGGGCTGAGATCAGGGAGCCAATCGCCGGCATGGTTCTGCCCTTGCTCTCCGATTCAGCGGCGAGCGCGCCCCATGCCAGCATCACGGCTACATCGATCTCGAGGGACGCGTCCCTCGAACCTGAGCAGGAGGTCGCCGGCGACCCGAGCAGGTGTCAGCCTGATACCCCGTGCAGCCGCGTAAGTTACTGAGTTGTCTTGTCTCCGTTCGGATCCAGGATGCGAGAGAGCCACTCCCTGGCCTCTTCGATCTCTTCGTAGGTGAGCGGGTGGCCGACGTTCTTCCAGCGCAGGTCGAGGTCGGCGCCGACCTCTTGGAGGATGGCGGCGAGGCGTTCGGTGTTGTCTGGCGGGATCATGGTGTCCCTGCGTCCGGCCGCCAGGAAGACTGGCGTGCCGGAGAGGTCCGGCGTCACCTCGGGCTGGAAGGGGACCATCGCCCGGAGGAGGACGGCGGCGTGGAACAGGCCAGGGTGCAAGAGCATGAGGCTCGCGGCGACGTTGGCGCCGTTTGAGTAGCCGACGGCGACGAGCTTCTGGCGGTCGAAGCCGTACTGGTCGGCGGCCTTGTCCACGAAATCGGCGAGTTCGTGGGTGCGGAAGAGGAGATCTTCGTGGTCGAAGACGCCTTCCGCGAGGCGGCGGAAGAAGCGGGGGGCGCCGTGCTCTGAGACCTTGCCGCGGGGGCTCAGGATGGCGGCGTCGGGGAGGAGTTGTTTTCCGAGCGGGATCAGGTCGTCCTCGTTCCCGCCCGTCCCGTGGAGCAGGAGCAACGTGACCCCAGCCCCTTCCCGCTCGCCGGGCAGGTAGTTGTGGGCGAAGCCCGCGAGCTCGGCGCTCATGAATCCTCCTTACCGGGCACGCGGAGCGGGGTGAGGACCTCCTCTATCTCACCCCTGCGCTCCTCGAGCCACGGCGGGAGCTTGAGGGTCTCGCCGAGGTGTTCGGCGTCCTCGTCGGCGGCGAAGCCTGGCGGGTCGGTCGCGATCTCGAACAGCACACCCCCGGGCTCCCGGAAGTAGATGGAGCGGAAGTAGCTCCGGTCGAGCACGGGCGTGACGTCGTAACCGAGCCCGGCAACCTCTTCGCGCATGGCCAGTTGAGCCTCCTCGTTCCGCACCCTGAAGGCTATGTGGTGGACGGTGCCGACGCCCGTGGTGCCCCGCGGGAAGCCAGACGCGTCCATCACGTCCACGAGATTGCCGGGGGTGCCGTCGCCGGCGGCGAGGCGCGTCCTGTTCTCCGCCCCGTCCACCCGCCGGAAGCCGAGGTGGTCCGTCATGAGCTGCGTCGTCCTGTCCGCGGCGCCGACGGCGAGGGCGGCGTGGTGGAAGCCCCGGATGGAGTGCTCGGCCGGGACGGGGCCGCTGGCGTAGCCCACGCGGCGGTCGTCGGATGCCACGATCTCCAGCCTAAGACCGTCCGGGTCCTCAAAGGCGAGGACGGTGTCGCCGAAGCGGTCTCTAGGCTTCTCGAAGCGGACGCCGTGCTCGACGAGGCGCTCCGTCCAGTAGCCGAGGGAGGTCGCCGGGATGGAGTAGGCGGTCGTGATGACCTGGCCAGAGCCGATCCGGCCCCCCTGGGCATCCTCCCAGGGGAAGAACGTCATGATGGTGCCGGGGGTGCCGCCGCCGTCGCCGTAGTAGAGGTGATAGGTGCCCGGGTCGTCGAAGTTTACGGTCTTCTTGACCAGCCGCGTACCGAGTGTGCCGGCGTAGAAGTCCACGTTTCGCTGTGGCCCGCCGCCTATCGCCGTCACGTGGTGGATTCCCGATGTTCCCGCGCTCATCGCCCTCTCCCGTTCCTGCTATTTTCCATTATGCCGCCGGCATGTTACCACCGTATTTTGCGGTGGAATGTCGGCGTCGCCACAGGCGCCCGCATATACTGTGCGGGTCACGGTCGGCAGAGGGGGTCAACCTTTGGTGGTTCTGGAGTTCGCTGGGGCGCTGGCGGCGATCCTGGCGGCGGCCTACCTGTTCACGAACGCGGTTGAGATGCTGGGCGGGAGGATGGAGCTCGGGCAGGGGGCCGTGGGGAGCGTGCTCGCGGCCGTCGGCACGGCGCTGCCGGAGACCATGATCCCGATCGTCGCCATACTCGGGGCCGCCCTCGTCGGTGGCGACGCCGAGGTGGCGGGTGAGATCGGGGTGGGCGCCATTCTGGGTGCGCCGTTCTTGCTGGCGACGCTGGCGATGTTCGTGGTGGGGGCTTCGGCCTACGGCTACAGGAACCGCAGGCAGCACGGGATCGAGATCCGGTGCCGCGAAGAGAGGGCCGACTTCCCGTGGTGCACCGTCTCGGCCAGGGACGTCACCGTGGACGAGGAGACCATCGCCAGGGACGTGCTGTTCTTCCTGATCTTCTTCGCCCTCGCCGTGGCCGTCGGCGTCGTCGCGCTGCCGTTCGCCGTCAAGGTGGGCGTGGCGGTCCTGCTGGTCGCCGCCTACGCCTACTACGTCAGGCGGGCGCTCGCCTCCGGCGGTGCGCTCGAGGAGGTGCCGGAACGACTTACCCTGTGGCGCCTCGCGTCCAGACCCCCGACGTGGGCCATCATCGGCCAGCTCGTCCTCGCCCTCGTCCTGATAGTGGTCGGGGCGCAGGTCTTTGTCGAGGCCGTGGAGATCTCGTCCGAGGCCATCGGGCTGCCCGCGGGCCTCGTGGCGCTGGTGCTCGCGCCGCTCGCGACGGAGCTGCCCGAGAAGCTCAACTCCCTGATCTGGGTCCGGGACGGCAAGGACACCTTAGCCCTCGGCAACATAACGGGCGCGATGGTCTTCCAGAGCACCATACCCGTTATCTTCGGCCTCCTCTTCACGCCGTGGGTGCTCGGCCCGATCAACCTCTACTCCGCCGCCCTCGCCCTGATCTCGGGGACCCTTGTCTACGTGGCGCTGCGGAGCAAAGGACCGCTCCACTCCGGGCAACTGATGATCGGCGGGATCTTCTACCTGGCCTTTCTCGTGGGCGCCGTCTTCGCTGTTCTCTAGTCGACTACCTCACGACCGACCGGCTCCCGGAACTGGCGCCGGTAGAGGTCGGCGTAGAGGCCGCCGAGGCCCAGCAACTCCTCGTGCGTGCCGCGCTCTACGACGCGGCCGTCCCTGACAGCTAAGATCAGGTCCGCGCTCCTGATGGTGCTCAGGCGGTGCGCGATCACGACGCTCGTCCGGCCCTTGAGGAGCCTGGCGAGCGCCTCCTGTATGACCTTCTCCGTCCTGGTGTCTATGTTGCTCGTCGCCTCATCCAAAATAAGGATGCGCGGGTCGGTCAGCACGGCCCGCGCGAACGAGAGTAGCTGCCGCTGCCCCTGGCTCAAAGACCCGCCCCCTTCGCCTAAGGTGGTGTCGTACCCGTCCGGAAGCCCGGAGATGAACCCGTGCGCGTCCACGGTCCTCGCGGCGGACTCTACCTCTTCGCGCGAGGCGTCCAGCCGGCCGTAGCCGATGTTGTCCGCTATGGTGCCGGAGAACAGGAAAGGTTCCTGCAAGACGATCCCGATGTTCTCCCGCAGCTCCTTGCGGGCGTAGTCTCGCACGTCCCGGCCGTCGATGCTGACCGTCCCTTCGGTCGCGTCGTAGAAGCGGGGGATGAGGCTCGCGATGGTCGTCTTGCCCGCCCCCGTGGGCCCGACGAGCGCCACGGTCTGGCCCGGCTCGATCCGGAAGTCCACGTCCCGGAGCACGGGCCGTCCCGGCGCGTAGGCGAACGTGACGCGCTCGAAGGCGACGCGGCCCTCGATCCTCCCGACCTTCCGGGCCTCCGGCGGGTCAGGGGGTTCAGGCTCTTCGTCGAGGATGTTGTAGATGCGCTCGGCGCCGGCGAGGGCCGCCTGGGCCTGGGTGTAGAACTGGGAGGCGAGCTGGACCGGGCGGAAGAACTGCTGGACGTAGATCAGGAACGCCGTAAGCACGCCGACCGAGATCGAACCCGCGAAGACCAGGTAGCCCCCGTACCCGATCACGAGCGCCGTCGCCAGCGTAGAGAGGACGTCGATGGCGGGCGAGAAGGCGGACGTGATCGCCACGGCTTGCACGTTGGCGTCCCTGTTGGCCGCGTTGCGCTCCCGAAAGCGCGCGATGTTCCTCTCCGTCCGGTTGAACGCCTGGGCCTCGCGCACCCCGACGATGTCCTCCTGCAACCCGGCGGAGACGTCGCCCACCGTCTCGCGCGTCAGGCGGAAGGCTTGCCGCGCGCGCCGGGCGAAGAAGGCGGTCGTGAGCAGCATGATCGGGATGACCGCGAAGCAGGCGAGCGCCAGGTTCCACTGCAAGACGAGCATCGCCACGAGGATCCCGACGAGGCTGAAGATAGAGCCTAGCAACTGCGTGAGCCCCTGGGAGAAGAGCTGGTTGAGGGTGTCCACGTCGTTGGTCACGCGGCTCATGAGGTCTCCGACGGGCCGCCGGTCGAAGAAGCGCAGGGGCAGGTGCTGGAGCCTGTCGAAGATGCGCTCCCGCAGGGAGGCCAGCAGCCGCTGGGCGACGGCCCCCACGCCGTAGACCTGTCCCCGCGAGGCGACGGTGCCGAGCGCGTAGACCGCGAGCAGGAACATCATCGTGCGGGCGAGACCGGCGGCGTCACCCTCCAGGATGTAGAGGTCGATGGCCCGCCCGATCAACCACGGCCCGCCGGCCTGCGCGACCGCCCCGAGCACGACGAGTACCATCACCCACGCGAACGTCCACCGGTACGGCGAGAGCTCCGAGACGAGCCGCCGGGCGGTCGTCGCGCGGTCGGCGGCCCTCTCCTGCGGAGCCTCGGCGATGGACTGGATGCCCCTAATCTCGGGCCCCCGAGGAAGAGTCGATTCGGTGGGCGGACCGGTCCCGGACGACGCCGTCGCGGCGGGGCCTCACTGCCGGACCTCCCCGCCCGTAGCGCCCGGGCCTGGGGCCGTCTTCGCCGGCACCCTGTCCGGCTCGGGATGGCCCGTGGCGAGGCCCTCGCAACGGGGGGTCGCGGTCTGGATCTCCGCCGGGTGGTCGGCCCGCGACGCGATGACTACGCCGCCGAGGATCAACGCCAGGCCGACGACGGAGACGGGCGCGATCCTCTCGCCGAGCAGCAGGGCGCCCATCAGGAGAGAGAAGCCGGGACCCAGGTAGGTAACGAGCGCCGCGCGCCCCGCGCCTACCTCGTCGATCAGGGTGAAGTACGCGTAGAGCCCGCAAGCTGTGCTCCCCAATCCCAGGAGAAGGATGCCGATCAAGGCGCCCGTCCCCGGGGCCCCGTCCGGTATCGTCGCGGCCGCCGGGATCGCGGTCAGGCCGGAGGTGATCAGTAGCGCGAAGAAGGCCCGGGTGATGGGGGGCACGCCTTCGTAGTAGCTCTTCGTCACGAACCCCGCGAGCGCGAACAGTGCCGCCGCGACCAGTATGACAAGCGCGGAGAGGAACTGCCCCATCGTGCTCACGGCCCCGAGGCCTACCACGAGCGCCACTCCCACAAGACCGACCGCAAGCCCGACGGCGCGACGGCGACCGAACCGCTCCGTGCGGTCCAGCCTGAGCGCGTAGAGGCCGACGAAGATCGGTGTCGCCGCGACTATGACGCCCGTGAGCCCTCCGGGAACCCGCTGCTGGGCGAAGGATATGAGCAGGAACGGGGCCGTCATCGAGGTGACGGCCAGGAGCAGGGCCGGACCCGGGCGCCGGTAGAGGTCCGAGAGCGCCGCCCGGTACCTCTTCCCCCAGAGCAAGATGACCGCGAGGAGCGCGATCCCGGCCATGGCACAGCGCAGAAAGACCACCGCCGTCCACGAGAAGCCTTCGAGGGCCATGCCGATGAAAGGGTAGGCCGTGCCCCAGAAGAACGCCGCGACGAACAGCAAGAGCACCTGCCGCGGTGTCATCTCACGCCCCTTCGGTTCTGCCGGAGCCGCGACCCTCGCTCACCCATCTTCCTCATCCCGCGCTTGCTGGGTGCCGGCGGGACCCATCTTGTGCACCAGCCAGTTCTTGCCCGCACGGAAGATGGCGTACCGGCCATCCAGACGCCTCCCGCTGAAACGCGCGATCACCATCTCCTTCCCGAACTCCTCTGCCTCGTAAGTCCCCCTGTCCCAGATGCTCTTCCTTTTAGCCCCCGGTACGCCTTCGACCAGCGTCTCGTCTTCGAGGTCGAGGTGGGAGAGGGCGTGATCATCGACGCGCACGGCGAGGCGGTTCTTCTTCGTGTCCTCCGGCATGCCCTTCGGGACGGCCCAGGAGACCAGCACGCCGTCGTGTTCGAGGCGCAGGTCGAAGTGGTGGCCCGTGGCGTAGTGCTCCTGAATGACGAACCGCGGCATACTAGCCGTCGCCCCCGCCGGTTGGAACCGGTTCGTCCACGAGTTGGGAGCCGAGGATCTCGTTGTAGAGCTCGGAGGTGCTGCGAAGCTCCTCGTGCGTGCCCATAGCGCCTATAGTGCCCTCGTCAAGGACCAGGATTAGGTCCGCGTCCCGCACCGTCGATACCCTTTGCGCGATCACGAAGACCGTCCGGTGCTTCTCGCGCATCAGCCTATCCAACGTCTCCTGGATCGCCGCCTCCGTCTCCGCGTCCACCGCGGAGGTGCTGTCGTCGAGGATGAGCAGGCGCGGGTCCACCAGCAGGGCCCGAGCTATTGCGATCCTCTGGCGCTGGCCGCCGGAGAGCCCGACGCCGCGCTCCCCGATCACGGTCTCGTAGCCGTCTGCCAGCCCCCGGATAAAGTCGTCGGCCTGCGCGTCCTTCGCGGCCTTTCTGACCTCCTCGTCCGTGGCGTCGGGCCTCCCGAAGGCGACGTTGTCGCGGACGGTACCCGAGAACAGCCTCGCCTCCTGCAGGACCATCCCGATCTGGGACCGTAAGGATGAGAGCGTGACGTCGCGCACGTCGTGCCCGTCGAGCCTGACAGCGCCCCCCGTCACGTCGTAGAAGCGCGGCAGCAGGTTCACGAGGGTGGACTTGCCCGAGCCCGTGGTCCCGAGGATCGCGACCGTGCTGCCGGGCTCGACCGCGAAGCTGACACCGCGGAGGATCTCGCGCTCGCTCCCCGGGTACCGGAAAGAGACGTCGTCGAACTCTACCCTGCATTCGAGGGGCGGCAGGGGGGAGGCGTCCGGCTTGTCCGTCACCTCCAGGGGGGCGTCGAGGATCTCGAAGACCCGCGCCGCCGAGGCCCCCGCCCGCGAGATGCTCGCGGAGAGAAATCCTATCGTGAGGATGGGGAAGAGCATGAAGCCGAGCAGGGTGTTGAAGGCGACGAGCTCCCCGATGGAGAGACCGCCGTTTATGACCTGCCAGCCGCCGAACCACACGATGGCGAGCGTGCCCAAGTTGGCGAGCAGAAAGACGAACGGGAAGTTGTTGGCGAAGACGCGCACGGTCTGGAGGTTCCTGTCCAGAAGCTCGTCGTTTACCGCCTTGTAGCGGGCCGTCTCGTAGTCCTCGCGGGCGAAGGCCCGGATCACCCGCACCCCGGAGAGGTCTTCCTGGAGCACGGTGTTCAGCCGGCCGAGCGTCTGCTGGACCTGCCCGAAGAGCGGCCGGATGAGCGTGACGAACCGGACGAGCAGCAGCGCTATGGCGGGGACTATCGCCAGAGCCGCGAGCGCGAGTTGCCAGTCGAGGTAGAAGAGCAGAGCCGCGGCACCCACGAGCATTACGACCGCGTTGGCGAGCTGGACGACGCCGGAGCCTGCGAAGGACCGGATCTGCTCGACGTCGTTGGTGAGCCGCTGGACGAGCTGGCCGGTCTGGACCCTGTCGTAGTAGCTGAACGAGAGCCGCTCCATCTGCCCGAACAGCGCGTCGCGCAGGTCGTAGGCGACCCCCTGCGAGGCCCTCTCCGCGAGGTACCCCTGCAAGAACGTGAAGAGCCCCCGCACGAGCGCCACGGCCACGAGCCCCGCGACCGCGTAGAAGAGCACATCCTCGCGCTCCGGCGCGATCCCCCCGTCGATGGCCCGCCCGACGAGGAGCGGGGCGACGAGGTTGGCCCCGGAGACGAGCATCAGCGCCAGCGCGGCGCCGATGCTCTCCCGCTTGTACGAGCGCAGGTAGCCCAAAGCCCGCCTCAGCGGGCCGGGGCCGTCCTTCTTCTCGTCCGGCCCGGCCACGCCAGCCTTACGCGCCCATCTGGGTCGTGTGCTGCGGCCTCACGTAGACGACCACGCGCTCGTCGCCGGGCTGGTGCATCGGGTACACGTCCACGCCCATGTACTTTTTGGCCATCTCGTTTATGAAGTCGTTGTCCGGGTCCTCCTCGATACGGTCCACCTCGCCCCTGATCTCCAGGTAC
This sequence comes from uncultured Rubrobacteraceae bacterium, assembly GCA_902805985.1. GTDB lineage: Bacteria > Actinomycetota > Rubrobacteria > Rubrobacterales > Rubrobacteraceae > Rubrobacter_D. The sequence continues at coordinate 5,396 of CADCUW010000314.1, read as the reverse complement.
CGGTACGGGTTCGCCGGGTCCACGAGGGAGAGGGCGAGGCGCGGCTCCCCACGGAGATTACGGATCTTCTGGCGGGTCTTCGTCTGGCTGAACTTTATGTGCCCGCCGTCCCACCCGAACCAGACCGGGTTGTTCTGCGGCTCACCCTTCGGGCCCAGCGTGGCGACGTGCACCAGGGCCGTGCTCTCCAAAAGGTCGCGGTATCCTTCCGGGATCTCGACCCTACCGTTCTCCCTCATATGAGTTCCTTTCCCGTCGTTGGCACGAACTCCGTAAGTGTAGTCTCCGGTCGCCGGCCGGGAGCACGGCGCTCTTTCACGAACGGCCGCCCTTGACGGCCTCCCGTACCGCCGGCACGACCTCGCGGGCGAAGAGCTCCGTCTGCCGCGCGTGATCTCCACCGGGCCAGAAGATGAAGGAGTCCATGCCGCCCTCCAGAACGAAGCCGCTTAACGTCTCCACCCACTTGCCCACAGGGCCCTCGAGGAGGCCGTCGCCGTCGGGCCCGATGTTCCCGGAGACGTTGTAGACCCGCTTTATCTCCGACGGGTCGCGTCCGGCCTCGGCCGCCCCCTCGTCTATTCTTTTATGCATATCTTCGAGGCGTCCCGGTGGGGAAAAACCGAGAGAGGGGACCCAGCCGTCGGCCTTGCGCCCGATCAAACCCAGCATCCGCGGTCCGTAGGCCCCGACCCAGATCCCGACGCCGTGCGCGGGCGAGGGTCCAGGGCGCATCCCCTTGAGCGAATAGAAATCGCCGTCGTAGTGCAAGCTGCGTTCCCCGCTCCAGACGAGCCGCATGACGTCTATCGCCTCCTCCGTGGACCTGACCGCCTCGCCGGGGCTCCGGCGCTCACCGCCCATGCCCACGACCGCGTCCCAGAACGCGCCGGCCCCGAGCCCGACCTCTACCCTACCGCCGGAGATGACGTCGAGTGAAGCCGCGGCCTTCGCCAGCATGGCCGGCGGCCTCAAGGGCAGGTTGGCCACGTCGGGGAAGAAGCGGACGTTCTCGGTTACGGGCACGAGGGTCGAGATAAGCGTCCATGTGTCGAGGAACCGCCGCTGGTAGGGGTGATCCTGGATGCCAACGAGGTCGAGGCCGGATCTGTCGGCGGCCTTCGCGATCTTCGCCGCGTGTTCCGGCGGGTCTGCGAGCGGCTCCGTGCTAACGCCGAACTCGAGCGGCCTTCCGTAATCAGGCACCCTTGTCTCCTTTCCCGATCTTCTTCTTGAGGCCGGAGGCCGAGATCAGGGCCACCACGGACGCCACCGCCAGGAGCAGGAAGGCGTCGGAGAAGGAGGCCGAGCTCGCGGCGAAGAGCGGGTTCAGCGCCCCCGCACCCGCCCCCTCGCGGATTGCCAGGAAGGTCGCGGCGACCGCGGGGCCGAAGCCGCCGCCGAGAAAGAAGAGCATCTGGTAGATGCCGAGCCCGACCCCGCTCTCGTCCCGCGAGAGCGAGGCCGCCGCCGCGTTGGCGTTGGGGGAGTTGACGATCGCGAAGCCCACGCTCTGGCCCAGGATACCGAGGGCGACCGTCACGGAGGACGCCCCGGCGGCGAAGGCGGAGAGGAAGAACATGGAAAGGGCGAATATGACGAGCCCGAGCCGCACCAGCATCCGCGGCCCGAACCTGTCGGAGAGCCTGCCGGCTACGGGTGAGAGGACCGCCACCACGACCGCCCCCGGCGCCAGCACCAGCCCGATCCCGGTCGCCGAGAGCCCGTTGACCTCGGAGAGCAAGAGCGGAACGAGCACGTAGCTACCCACGTTGGCGAACATCATGAAGAACCCGGTTACCGCCGCGGCCAGAAACGCCCGGTTGCGGAACAGGTGCGGGGTGACGAACGGGTCAGACGCCGCCCGGATGCGCCACGCGAACGCGCCCGCCAGTACGCCGGACGCGACGAAGCTGCCCCACGAGACCGGGGACGAGAACCCGACGACCTGGCCCTGCGTCACCCCGAAGAGCGCGAGCCCCGCCGATAGCGCCAGCGAGAGCCCGCCGGGTACGTCGAAGTGCTGCACGGCCGCCACGAGACCGGTTGGTTTCCTCGAACCGCCGTCCGTGACGCCCGGCAGGGCGTAGAGCGCCCCCGGGATGAGGAGCGCGGAGAGAAGAACGGTCAGAAAGAAGAGGGCGTGCCATCCGGCGAGCCCGGTCACGACGCCGCCGAGCACGGGGCCTATGGCGGCACCCGCCCCGACGCTCGAAGAGAGCAGGCCGAGCGCCGTGCCGCGGCTCCCTTCCGGGAGCGCCTTGGCGACCGCGGCGAACCCGAGCGCCGGTATCGCCGAAGCCCCGGCCGCCTGCAGGATCCTTCCCGCGACCAGCAACGGCAGGCTGGGGGCGATCGCGCAGGCCAGCGAGCCCACGGCCAGGAGCAGGAGGCCGAGGGCGAAGGTGCGGCTGAGGCTGTAGAGGTCCGCCACGCGTCCGTAGAGTGGTATGCCGACGGCGAAGACGAGCAGGTACCCCGTGATAACCCACCCCGCCTGGCCCTGGGTCGCCCCGTAATCAGCCCGGATGTCAGGGACCACGACGTTCACGAAGGTCTGGTTGAGGACGGAGATCAGGATCGCCGTCACCACGACGACGAGGAGCAGGCGGGTGTTCCTCTGGCCCACCCGCTCCTCCGCGCTCATCGTCCCGTCGGCGGGACTCAACCCGCGACCCCGGCCAGCTCCGCCCTCCCGTCCCGCGCCGTGAGCCCGCCGGCGAGGTCGACCACCAGCTCTCCTAAAGAGTCCAGGCGCCGGCCGTACAGCTCGTCCGTGATCTCGCCCGAGCCGTCGGCGCGCTGCCGGGTCTTCGAGATCGAGACCATCAGCGGCGCCACCACGCCGCGCAACGAGTGGACGACGTGGACGAGCGCCCCCGTCGCGTTGGCCCCGGCCTGCTCGCCGCCGGCGGTCGAGATCAGGCCGACCACCTTCCCGTCGAAGTACGGATGATCCCCGCCGGACAGAAACTGCGCGAAGTCGAGCGCGTTCTTCGTCACGCCCGCGAGCGTCCCGTGGTAGGCGGCCGTGCTGATCAAGACGGCGTCGGCCCCGCGCAACTCCCCGACCAGGCGCTCCACCCCTGACCCGTACTCGTCGAGCGCCAGGCCCGGCCGGTACATGGGCAGGTCGAGCTCCCGCAGGTCCAGAAGCTCCGTCTCCGCCCCGGCTCGCCCGGCCGCAGCTAGCGCCCGCCTCAGCGCCCCCAGGCTCGCGGAGCCCTCCCTGAGCGTCCCGCCGACACCAACGACCCTCAAACGTCTCTCTCTAGATGCCATGCTCGTCCCCTCGCAAATATGATCTCTAAATGACTAGTTTCTGCTCGCGCCGAGCCCGGCCCGCACCTTCGCCAGCAGCCTGCCGAGCTCCCGCCGCTCGGATGCGTCGAGGCCCGCGAACGTCCGCTCCTCGGCCCGCTCCCAGCTCAGGGATACGGGGTCTTCCAGGGCGCGCCCCTCCTCCGTCAGATAGACCCGGAAGCTTCGGGCGTCGGTGGGATCTGGACGCCGCTCCACGAGGCCGATGCCTTCGAGGCGCCTGAGCATCTTCGTGACGGTGGGGGGCTCCACGCCGAGCCTGCAGGCGAGCTCGCCGCCGCGCAGCCCGTCGCTCTGCCAGAGCTCGATCAGGACCATCTCCTGACCGACGTGCAGCCCGACCTCGGCGAGCATCCCCCCGACGTTTCCCCGGTGCGCCTTGCACACCTTCGCCAGCGCGAACCCGGTCGTCTCTTTGACCGGATGGTTGACCTCGACCCCATTGCTCTTCATCTACCCACCGACCGGGCGTTCGGCGCGTAGGCGTCCGAGTCGATGCCCCAGCCCACGATGCGCTCGGGCCTGATCCGGATCACCTCATCCGCGGACCCGGGACTGACCTCGCTGCCGCCTTCGCCGAAGACCTCGGCTCGGCCTCGGACCTCCACGCCCCGCGGCCGCCACGGCGGCAGTACGTCGTCCACCACGAACGCGACCTGACCCGTCTCACCAACGTCCCTGAACTTCTTGCTCCGGCTGAGATTGTGCCCGCCTACGTCTATAACGCCCAGTTCCGGGTTGTAGCGAAACCCGACGGGGACGACGTGCGGCCGGCCGGAGGCGTTAACCGTGGCCAACCGACCCAGCTGCTGATCCCGGAGGTACAAAATCTCCTTCTCCGTGAAATCACTCATGCCCGTTCGACCCCTTTTCGCGCGGTCAACCGCTCGTAGTTGCTCCTGAAAAGGTCCAGGGCCCCGGCCACGTCCTCTTCGCCCCGGATCGGGTAGCTCACCCAACCGGTCTGGGGCATGACGTGATGCACCATGGCCCTGCCCGAGGCGACCAGCTCCTTCCGCACCTTTACGGGGAAGGGCAGATCCGCCAGCCGGTCGCCGTGCAGGTGCCCGATCTCGTGCCCGTTTACCCGAAACTCTCTCCCCCCGAACCGGTGCGCCCGCTCCTCGACCCCGGGCCACCCCGCTACTTCACTGCCTATGATCTCTCCAACCCGCGCCATCGCTACCTCCCGCTCGCCGAAACTTGTTAGCCGGCTAAATAAAAGGGTACTACCGGCCTACCGGCTGTCAAGCCCTTTTGGGTACCCCCATGTCCGTGCGAAGAGATTATCCGTCGCCTCTGGGGTTGCGCCGACGGGCCAAGGTACGGTCTTTGACCTGTACGCAAGGACAGGGTCGTCGCGCGACGGCCCGTTTATGGTCAGATCAGGACCAGCAGCAGCGCCGAGACCGTCGCCATCGAGACGGCGGTCGAGACGAGGACCGCGCCCGAGGCGCGGGTGACGTAGACGTCGTACTGGCGGGCCACGATAAAGACGTTGGCGGCGATGGGCAGCGAGGCGCCGAGGAGGGCGGCCGAGGTCCAGAGGGAGTTTACGTCGAAGATCACGGCCGTGGTCAGGAGGAGGGCGGCGGGGTGGACCAAGAGCTTGAGGGCGGTCATGTAGCCGATCTCCGCGGCGCCCCCGGCGACCGAGCGGCTGGCAAGCGTCGCGCCGAGGGCGAACAGGGCGCAGGGGCCCGCCGTCCCGCCGAGCAGGTCCAGAAAGTTGTTCACGGGTGTGGGGGGGGTGAGGCCGGCGGCGGAGGCGGCGAGGCCGGCGAAGATCGCGACGATCAGCGGGTTACGGGCGAGGTTCGGGAACGTGGCGAGGACGGTACGGAGCGGGCCCTCGCCGCGGCCCTTGTCCGACTCGATGAGCAGGATGCCAAGCGGGATGAGCAGCACGCCGTCGAGGGTGAGGCCGACGACCAGGGGGACGGCGGCGTCCCGGCCGAAGACCGCCACCGCCAGCGGGATGCCCATGTAGCCCGTGTTCGGGAGGACGGCGGCGAGGCCCTGGATCGCGGCCTCCCCGCGCCCCACGTCGAAGAGTAGCCGCCCGCCCGCGACCG
>CADCUW010000313.1 GCA_902805985.1 uncultured Rubrobacteraceae bacterium | reverse complement strand
AGGACTGTATCTCGGACCAGTTCTCCTCGATCATGGACGTGTGGTCCATCTCCTGCGCCCACACGCCCGTCGCCATCTTCTTCGGGTCTGGCCCGATGGGCGCGTCGAAGGCGTCCGAGAGTGAGTGGGCCGGGTCCGTGCTCATAACGAGCACCCTCTTCCCGGCCCCCGCCGCCTTGAGCGCCGTGGCCGCCGCGACGCTCGTCTTGCCGACGCCGCCCTTGCCGGTGTACAAGATAGTCCTCAAAGCAGTGCCTTGTCTGGATGGCCTGATCGGGTCATGCGCCGATTATATATGCCGAGGGGATCAGACCGGAGGGCGCCGCTCCCGCTCGAAGCTCTGCTGCTCGTCCACGGTCCGGATCGCCTCCGGTGCGGCCTCTAGCCTACCCTTCGGTATCTGCTCCCCACTCTCGTCGGAGAGGCCGTAGGTGCCCTCCTCGATCTTCTCCAGAGCCCGCTCCACGTCCTGCAAACGCAGCCCGGCCTGCTCGCCAATGGTCGCGTCCATCTCGCGGTTGAACATCTGCTGGCTCTGATCCCCCGAATCGAGCTGCGTGTCCCCCTGCTCCTCGCTCATGTTCTGCTCGTCGCCGTGCACGCCGCGCTGGATGCGCAGCAACTCCTCCCGCAGCTCCCGCAAACGCTCCTTCTGATGCGCCACGAACCTCTCATCAAGCTCCACATTAGCCACGAAGACTCCTCCCTCTCTACGACTCTCCAACCTCCCAATACCCTACCATCCGCAAACCTCACCAGAAAGCCGAAAGGGGCCGTGAGGCCGCGTGCTGAGAGTGGAGGCCGCGGAGCACGCCGAAACGTGCTGAAAGGCGCACAGAGCGCCGTGCTGAAAGCAGGGGCGTAAGCCGGAGCATAAAAAATGGGCGACGACCTACTCTCCCACAAAGTCTCCCTTGCAGTACCATCGGCGCTGGCGGGCTTAACTTCTCTGTTCGGAATGGGAAGAGGTGTATCCCCGCCGCTATCGTCACCCTTAATCAAAAGGATATATTCGGTTGTAAAGCCCAGCGTCTTAGCCGCGTCTGATCTTTGAAAACCGCATAGCGACGATCCAATATTTGTCCATTAAGCCCTCGACTTATTAGTACCACTCGGCTACATACATCGCTGCACTTACACCTGTGGCCTATCAACCTGGTGGTCTACCAGGAGTCTTACCCTCTCGAAGAGGTGGGAGATCTTATCTCGAGGCGAGCTTCCCGCTTAGATGCTTTCAGCGGTTATCCCTTCCGTACATAGCTACCCGGCGGTGCCCTTGGCAGGACAACCGGTACACTAGGGGTACGTCCACTCCGGTCCTCTCGTACTAGGAGTCGCTCCTCTCAAATCTCCAACGCCCACGGAAGATAGGGACCGAACTGTCTCACGACGTTCTGAACCCAGCTCGCGTGCCGCTTTAATGGGCGAACAGCCCAACCCTTGGGAGCAGCTCCACCCCCAGGATGCGACGAGCCGACATCGAGGTGCCAAACAGCCGCGTCGCTGTGAACGCTTGGCGGCTATAAGCCTGTTATCCCCGGAGTACCTTTTATCCGTTGAGCGACGGCACTTCCACTCGTTACCGCCGGATCACTAACCCCGACTTTCGTCCCTGCTCGAGATGTCTCTCTCGCAGTCAAGCTCCCTTGTGCGTTTACACTCTGCGCACGATTTCCGACCGTGCTGAGGGAACCTTTGGGCACCTCCGTTACATTTTGGGAGGTGACCGCCCCAGTCAAACTACCCGCCTGACACTGTTTCCTACCCGGATCACGGCGTAGGGTTAGAACACCAACACGGCAAGGGAGGTATCTCAACGGCGGCTCCACCGAGACTAGCGTCCCGGCTTCCTAGCCTCCCTCCTATGCTGCACAAGCCGTGCCGATATCCAATGCCAGGGTATAGTAAAGGTTCACGGGGTCTTTCCGTCTTTCCGCGGGTACTCGGCATCTTCACCGAGACTACAATTTCACCGAGTCTATGGTCGAGACAGCGCCCAGATCGTTACGCCTTTCGTGCAGGTCGGAACTTACCCGACAAGGAATTTCGCTACCTTAGGACCGTTATAGTTACGGCCGCCATTGACTAGCGCTTCAGTCGCCAGCTTCGCCCGAAGGCTAACCGGCTTCCTTAACGTTCTAGCATTGGGCAGGCGTCAGCCCCTATACATCGTCTTTTCGACTTAGCAGAGACCTGTGTTTTTGGTAAACAGTCGCCTGGGCCTATTCTCTGCGGCTCCGAACAGCTTTGTGCCGCGAAGGCACTGACCGCCCAGAGCTCCCCTTCTCCCGAAGTTACGGGGACAATTTGCCGAGTTCCTTAACCATAGTTCACTCGATCGCCTTAGTGTTCTCCACTCGCCCACCTGTGTCGGTTTTGGTACGGGTGCGTACGCAACTCGCTTAGAAGCTTTTCCTGGAAGCATGGGGTCAACCACTTCGCCCTAAACGGGCTCGGCCCAACCCTCAGCCTTTATGGGGCCCGGATTTTCCTGGTCCCCGGCCTACGGCAAGGCCCACGGTCTACCAGCGCCGTGGTTGGCCTACCCTTCTCCGTCCCTCCATCGCTCAAACGCTACGTGCGCAGTGCAGGAATATCGACCTGCTGTCCATCGCCTACGACTTTCGTCCTCGGCTTAGGTCCCGACTGACCCTGGGAAGATTAGCTTTACCCAGGAACCCTTGGGCTTTCGGCGGACAGGTTTCTCGCCTGTCTCTCGTTACTCATGCCAGCATTCTCTCTCCTGATACGTCCACGGCCGGCTTACGCCGCCGCTTCGATCGCTACAGGATGCTCCCCTACCACTCTAGAACAAGTCTAAAGTCCGTGGCTTCGGTAAACGACTCAAGGCCCGAGAATTTTCGGCGCAACACCACTTGACCAGTGAGCTATTACGCACTCTTTAAATGATGGCTGCTTCTAAGCCAACATCCTGGTTGTCTGTGCAGCGCCACATCCTTTAAACCACTTAGCCGTTATTTAGGGACCTTAGCCGACGGTCTGGGTTGTTTCCCTCTCGGAACACAAGTTTATCCCCGCGTCCCTGACTCCGGCGCTCTTACGTCTACGGTCTTCGGAGTTTGTCTGAAGTTGGTAACCTTGTAGGGCCCCGCGTCCAAACAGTGCTCTACACCCGCGACGAAACGCGCCAGGCTATACCTAAATATATTTCGGGGAGAACCAGATATCGCCGGGTTTGATTAGCCTTTCACTCCTATCCACAGCTCATCCGCTCAGTTTTCAACCTAAGTCGGTTCGGCCCTTCACGAGGTCTTACCCTCGCTTCAGCCTGGCCATGGATAGCTCACCCGGTTTCGGGTCTGCGGCACTTGACTGGAATCGCCCTATTCAGACTCGCTTTCGCTTCGGCTCGCTCTACGCTAAACCTCGCCAAGCACCAGCAACTCGCTGGCCCGTTATGCAAAAAGTACGCCGTCACAATCCGAAGATTGCTCCGACCGCTTGTAGGCGTATGGTTTCAGGTACTATTTCACTCCCCTTGCGGGGTACTTTTCACCTTTCCCTCACGGTACTGGTTCGCTATCGGTCACCGTTAGTGTTTAGCCTTGCGGGGTGGTCCCCGCGGATTCAATCCGGGTTTCACGTGTCCGGATTTACTCAGGTGCCAACGAGGGAGTCGCTCGAGTTTCGCCTACGGGCCTCTAACCCTCTTTGGACAGACTTTCCAGACTGTTCGGCTACCCGCGCGTTTTGTAACTCCCCGGCCGCCCTGTGGGACGACCATGTTGGTCCTACTACCCCCAGTACGCAACGCCCACAGGCTTTCACGTACTCGGTTTGGGCTGTTCCCCTTTCGCTCGCCGCTACTCAGGGAATCGAGACTTTCTTTCTATTCCTCCGGGTACTCAGATGTGTCATTTCCCCGGGTTCCCTCCACCCGCCCTATGTGTTCAGACGGGGGTAACTGGGCATGACCCCAGTTGGGTTTCCCCATTCGGAAGTCCGTGCATCATAGCCCGCTTGCGGCTCCACACGGCTTATCGCAGCTTGCCACGTCCTTCATCGGCTTTCGGTGCCAAGGCATCCACCATACGCCCTTATCATCTTAATGGTAATTGGATCGCGCTATGCAGTTTTCAAAGACCAGACGCCCACTCTCGCGGGCGCAAGCTGTGCTCCAGAGCCCGAAGGCCCTGAAAACTGAATAGCAGCTACTCGAAACGGGAGAAAGAGGAACCCAACGCCGAGATCGGTCGAAATATCCTAGAGCGGTCCGCCGGCACGGCGAGCATAGGCTCAAGCCGCTATATAGCCAGCGTCCGTTCGGTCGCGTGTTGCCACGCTACTTAATCCCTAGAAAGGAGGTGATCCAGCCGCACCTTCAGGTACGGCTACCTTGTTACGACTTCACCCCAATCGCCAGCCCTACCTTCGTAGACCGCGCCCCAGAGGGTTCGCTGCGCCTACTTCGGGTATTGCCAACTTTCGTGGTGTGACGGGCGGTGTGTACAAGGCCCGGGAACGTATTCACCGCGGCGTTCTGATCCGCGATTACTAGCAACTCCGCCTTCACGCAGTCGAGTTGCAGACTGCGATCCGAACTTAGACTGACTTTGATGGGATTCGCTCCACCTCGCGGTCTTGCAACCCTTTGTATCAGCCATTGTAGCACGTTTCTAGCCCTGGACGTAAGAGCCATGATGACTTGACGTCGTCCCCACCTTCCTCCGGTTTGTCACCGGCAGTCTGGTGTGAGTCCCCAACTTAATGCTGGCAACACACCACAGGGGTTGCGCTCGTTGCGGGACTTAACCCAACATCTCACGACACGAGCTGACGACAGCCATGCAGCATCTGTGAGGCACCCTCGAAGGTCACACGTTTCCGTGCGCTTGCAGCCCCATGTCAAGTCCAGGTAAGGTTCTTCGCGTTGCATCGAATTAAAGAACATGCTCCGCTGCTTGTGCGGGCCCCCGTCAATTCTTTTGAGTTTTAGCCTTGCGGCCGTACTCCCCAGGCGGGATACTTAACGCGTTAACTTCGGCACAGACAGATTCGACTCCGCCCACACCCAGTATCCATCGTTTACGGCGTGGACTACCAGGGTATCTAATCCTGTTCGCTCCCCACGCTTTCGCGTCTCAGCGTCAGGTGTGGCCCAGCGAGCCGCCTTCGCTACTGGTGTTCCTCCGAATATCTGCGCATTTCACCGCTACACTCGGAATTCCACTCGCCTCTACCACCCTCTAGCCCGGCAGTATCCGCTGCACGCCCAGGGTTGAGCCCCAGGATTTCACAGCAGACTTACCGAACCGCCTACACGCTCTTTACGCCCAATAATTCCGGACAACGCTCGCCCCCTACGTATTACCGCGGCTGCTGGCACGTAGTTAGCCGGGGCTTCCTCGAAAGGTACCGTCAAGCTAGGGGCTATTAACCCTTCGCCCTTCGTCCCTATCAACAGGGCTTTACGACCCTAAGGCCTTCGTCACCCACACGGTGTTGCTGGGTCAGGCTTTCGCCCATTGCCCAAGATTCCTGGCTGCTGCCTCCCGTAGGAGTCTGGGCCGTGTCTCAGTCCCAGTGTGGCTGATCATCCTCTCAGACCAGCTACGCATCGTCGCCTTGGTAGGCCGTTACCCCACCAACTAGCTAATGCAACGCGGGCCCATCCCTCGCCGGATGGCCGAAGCTACCTTTCCTTGCCGGACCATGCGATCCAACAAGCGTACGGGGTATTAGCCGGAGTTTCCTCCGGTTGTCCCCCTGCGAGGGGCAGGTTGCCCACGTGTTACTCACCCGTTCGCCACTTTACTAACCCCGAAGGGCTTTCTCGTTCGACTTGCATGCCTAAAGCACACCGTCAGCGTTCGTCCTGAGCCAAGATCAAACTCTCCGAACTAGCTTCTGCCCCACTAAGGGGACTATAGCCGTGTTGGTGCGGGCGCCACCCGCTCGTCGGTCCAGCATTACACTCTCGGACCGCGAAGAGTCGAATCTCGGCGTTTTGACGGGTTCCTTGTATTTCACCCGATCTTTCACTGCTATTCAGTTTTCAAAGCCTCAAGCCCCTGCCTCTCGGCGGAGCAACGGAGACGAATCTCCGGGGACAAAGACGCCCACCTCTCGGTGGGCCGGCAAGCGCTCCCAATCTGTCGGGAGTCCTACCCTATCTCGCCCTCTCGGTTATCAATTCGCTCCCCGTCATCAGCCAGAGAAGTATAGCACCCACCCTCTTGGAGTCAATCCCCTTTTCGGGAGATTTTCGGCGCCACCCTCACCGGCCCGCCGACGCCCCGTCCGCGCCCTTTGGCGCCCCGGACCTCATCGGCGACGCGGATTATAGCGCCGGGACCCAGGCCGTCAAGGGATAGTCCCGGAATTCGTTTAATCGCCCGTTAACGGGTGACGGTGAGCCTGGCGTAACGCCGCTTGCCCACCTGGAGGACCGAGCCGTCGAGGTCCGCGCTGGCGAAGGTCAGCTTCTCGTCGTCTACCACCTCGCCGCCGATTCGTACGGCTCCGCCGCGCACGAAGCGCCGGGCCTCGCCGTTGGTCTTGGCAAAGCCGGCGCGCGTGATGAGCTCGACGATCCAGACCTCCTCGTCGGCCCCCACCCCGACCTCCGGCGCATCGTCGGGGACCTCGCGGCGCGCGACGGCGTCGAAGGTGCGCTCGGCGTCCGCAACAGCCTCTTCATCATGGAAGGTGCGAATCAAGGACCGGCCGAGCTCGCGCTTCTGCTCCATCGGCACGCCCGCGGGCATCGGTCGATCTAGCACCAGGGCGAAGTAGTCGGCCATCAGGTGGTCCGGGATGCTCATGGCCTTGCCGAACATCTCCCTCGGCGCTTCCGTGACGCCGATGTAGTTGCCTATGGACTTGCTCATCTTGACGGCGCCGTCGGTCCCGACGAGGAGCGGGGTCGTCATGACGCACTGGGGCGTCTTACCGTAGTACTCCATCACGTGGCGGCCCATCAGCAAGTTGTAGAGCTGGTCGGTGCCGCCGAGCTCGACGTCGGCGTCGAGGGCCACGGAGTCGTAGGCCTGCATCAGCGGGTAGAGCAGCTCGGTGAGGGTGATGGCGTCGCCGGCGGCGAAGCGTTTTGAGAAGTCGTCGCGTTCGAGGATTCGGGCGACCGTCGTTGCCCTGGTTAGTTGGATCAGGTCGGCCAGAGCGAGCGGCGCGAGCCACTCCGAGTTGTGGCGAACCTCGGTCCTGTCTTTATCCAGGACGAGGTAGGCCTGTTCGAGGTAGGTGCGGGTGTTCGACTCTATCTGCTCCGGGGAGAGGACCGGGCGGGTCTTGGATTTGCCTGACGGATCCCCGACACGCGCCGTGTAGTCGCCTATGGTGAGCACCGCGGTGTGGCCGAGATCCTGGAAGGCGCGCAGCTTCTTGAGCACGACGACGAAGCCGAGATGGATGTCCGGCGCCGTGGGGTCTATGCCAAGCTTGACCCGCAGGGTCCGGCCGGAGCTCAGGCGTCCCTCGAGCTCCTCGCGAGGGATCACGTCCACGGTGTTCTGGTAGATGGATTGGTGTTCTGGGGCAACCGTCATAAGAGCTTCGCAACCTCATCGCAACGGGAATGTAACGTACAGGCGGGTAGTGTAGTATACCGGCTCGATGGCTCGCACCCACCAGAGAGGACGAGGTCGGGGACCGGGCGCGGGGACCTCCAAACGCAAGGGCGTCAGCCGGCCCGTCAAGCTGCCGACAAGGCGCAAAAAGCAGAAGTCTCGCGCGGCAGGCATCCTGTCGAGCATCCTCTGGGCTTTTGGAGTAATCCTCCTCTGTCTCTTCGTCGCCGGCGTCGCCTTCGCGGCCGGCGGGTACCTGGGGGTCGTGCAGGGCGTCAAGCAGCTGGAGGCCCCCCGGACCTTCGAGACGCACCCGACCTACATCTACTCCGCCCCGCTCGGGGAGAGCGAGAGCTCGCGGCGCGTGATCGGCACGATCTTTAGCGGCCAGAACCGCAAGACCGCCTCGCTCGCGGACATGCCGCCCCACCTATTGAACGCGCTGGTGGCCAAGGAAGACGAGCGGTTCAGGGAGCACGCCGGGGTGGATCTGTGGGGCATCATGCGGGCTCTCTACGTGGACCTGCGGGCGGGGGCGACGGTCGAGGGGGCGAGCACCATCACCCAGCAATACGTCAAGAACGCCTACCTCTCCCACGACCAGTCGATCACGCGCAAGGTCAAGGAAGCCCTGATCGCCGTCGAGCTAGAACGCAGCGTCTACAAGGACAACAAGGACCAGGTCATCGCCGACTACCTGAACACGGTCTACTTCGGCTCCAACGCCTACGGGGTGGAGGCCGCGTCAGAGACCTACTTCAGCAAGTCCGCTGCGGACCTCTCGGTGGCCGAATCCGCGACGCTCGTCGGCCTGCTCTGGTCGCCCTCGACCCTCGGCCAGGACCGCGACGGGGCCTGGGCGCAGCGGGACCTCGTCCTCAGGAAGATGTTCGAGACCGGCTACATCTCGAGCCAGGACTATAACGAGGCCCTCGAAGTCCGGATGCCAGAGAGGTGGCCCGCCGGGGCGATGGTCGAGACCGGGCTGCAAGGGCCGTCCACGACCCGCAGCTTCGCCGACCTCGCCGAAGACGAGCTTATCGCCCGGTACGGGGCGAACACCGTGCTGCGGGGCGGGATGAGCGTCTACACGACCATCGACCTCCAGACGCAGGTGGCAGCCCGCGAGATCCTCTACGGCCCCGAGGGATACCTGCCAGGGGCCGACGACCCGGACCTCGCCCTCGTCTCCATCGACCCCGAGACGGGCCGCATAAAGGCGATGGTCGGCAACCGCGACCCGGACGCCCAGTTCAACCTCGTCACCCAGGGCAGGCGGCAGCCGGGGAGCGCTTTCAAGCCGTTCGCGCTCATCGCAGCCCTTGAGCAGGGCATCGACCCCGAGACCGAGTTCGTCTCCGAGAAAAAAGAGTACATGGTGGACGTGCCCGGGCTGGAGAAGCCGGAGAAGTGGAAGGTCCAGAACTACGACGGGATCGTGCGCGGCAGGATACCGCTAAAAGAGGCCCTCTGGTGGTCGGATAACACGGTCTTCACGGACCTCGTTATGAACCCGGACGGGCAGGGCCTGGAGAACGGCCCCTCGGCCATAATCGACGTCGCCAAGCGGCTGGGTGTCGAGGCGGACTTCGGCCCGCACCCCCACCCCTCGGTCGTGCTCGGCACCCAGGAGGTCTCGCCGCTGGACATGGCGACGGCCTACGCCACGATAGCCAACGAGGGCCGCAGGGTGGAGCCGACCACGATCACGAAGGTCGTCCGCAACGGCCAGAACGGCGATAAGGTTCTCTACGACGCGCCGGAGGCACCGCGCGGCGAGCAGGTCATAGCCGAGGACGTAGCCCACAAGGCCACGGAGATCATGATCGGGGACGTCACGGAGGGCATCGCCAAGGACGCCGCTCTGGGCGAGCGCCCCGTGGCCGGCAAGACCGGGACCAGCGAGAACTTCTTTGACGCCTGGTTCGTCGGGTACGTGCCGCAGATGGTGACCGGGATCTGGATGGGCTACGCCGAGGGCGGCGCCACCCTGGAGTACACCCTGGACTACTCCCGAAAACTGAATGGCCTCTCGGGCGGCATCACGCCGGCCGAGATCTGGAAGACCTACATGGAGGACACGATGGCCGGCCAGCCCATCGAGAACTTCGAGGGCGTCGAGATACCGGAGGAGCCCGCGGAGACCACTGCTTTCGACGAGCAGCCGACAGAAACCACCGAGCAACCCGGGCTGGCGCCCGGCGCCGAGACGACGGCCCCGATCACGACCGCCAGCCCACCGCCCCGGGCGCCCGGCGCGATCCCCGAGACTACGGCGAGCGCCCCACCCGCCAGCGCCGAGCCTGCAAGCGCCGGGCCTGCGAGCCCGGAGCCTGCGAGTCCGGAGCCTTCAAGTCCGGAGCCTTCAAGCCCAGACCCTTCCAGCGTCGAGCCTTCGGTCGCTACGCCGGCGAGCGCCCCCGCCTCAAGCCCCGCCCCGAGATAGCCTTCGGCTTCACGGAGACGTTCTTCTCCCCGAGGACCAGGTAGCGCCAGGGAAGCTCAACCCCCCGCGAGATGCCGATACGGGTGGTCGCCACCATCTCTTCTTCCGGCTCGGGCCCCGAAAGGATGTTGAGCGGCCCTCCCGTCAGGTCCAGGCCGTCGTGCTCGATGCCGACACCCAAAGACTGGGTCAGCCGGCCGGGTCCGTTGCAGAGGTCCTTCTCCCGGCCGCGTCTGGTCTGCATAAGATCCGTGCCATCGACGGGCCTGAGGGCCCGGATCAGGACGGCGCTCCCCACCCCTTCCTCTTCGCAGACGACGTTGAGCAGGTGGTGGATCCCATACGAGACGTAGACGTAGGCGATGCCGGGACCGGCGAAGATGTTGCGGTTGCGCATGGTCGGCCCCTTGTAGGCGTGGCAGGCGGGGTCCTCGGGCCGGTAGGCCTCGGTCTCGACTATGACGCCGGCGGCGGCGCCCTCTGGGGTCTCGTGGACGAGGGTGCAGCCGAGAAGGTCGACCGCGACCACCCGGGGGTCACGGTCGTAGAAGGCGGTCCCTAGAACATTCGTGGGGAGCCCTGCTCTCCGGTAAGGTCCGTTATTCGGCGCGAGAGCTCATCGAGGTCGAGGCCCGCCTCGGATCGGATGGAGGACTTGAGGAGGGGCCTGACCCCGCCGATCTGGACCTGAAGCTCCCGCAGGAGCTCGGTGGCGCCGCTCTCGACCCCGACCATGTCGCGAAGGATCGTAGCCTCGGTGCGACCGGCTACCAACGGGTCCGGGATGCCCTCGACGTACACCAGGGTGCGGCGGCCGCTACCGCGGTCTTCTTCGATGGGAACCAGCGCCACAACCCTGTCGGCGCGCACGTGCTTGCCGAAGCCAAGAGATACGATGCGGTCTGGAATCGCCTTCATAGTCGGCGGATTCTAGCATAGCGCCCCACACCCAAACCGGGTATATTCACCCGCGTGCGGCTAGGCGGAAAGACCAGAACGCTGGACGGCGAGCGGGTGCAACTACGCCGCCACGACCCCAAGAACTACGGGCTGTACGCCGAGTGGTACGGGGATTCGGAGATCTGGCACCTCACCAGCTGGGCCAGGATGCCCCTCGGCCGCTCCGCCGTGAAGCGCCTCTTCGAGGAGCGCGAGCTGTCTTCCACGGACGACTCGTTCGCCATACACCTCCCCGGAGAGAAGAAACCGGTCGGCGTCATCAGCCTGATGAACGTCAGCGAGGCGAACCTGTCGGCGGACCTGTCGGTGATCGTCGGCGCGCCGGACGACCGGAGCCACGGCTACGGGGCCGAGGCCATAGAGATGATCGTGCGCTATGCCTTCGACAACCTGGGCCTGAACCGCGTCGGCCTGAGCGTCTTCGAGTTCAACGGGACGGCCATCTCGACCTACGAGCGACTCGGCTTCGAGCACGAGGGACGCCTCCGCCGGGCCATAAAACGCGCGGACGGGTTCCACGACGCCCTGCTCATGAGCGTCCTGCGCGACGAGTGGAATAAAGGCTCTAGGCTCTAGGCCGCCGCCTCCGGTGGCTTTGGGGTTTCTGGGCGGTCTGTTGAGGTCCTGTCGTGCCAGATGTCCTGCAGCCTTGAGCCTCGAACCTCTTGCCTCGAACGTGAGAGCCTAGCTTCTGACGCGTCCCGCGAACCTCTCGTCGAGGTGCGCCGTGATGCGCGCCATCTCGGCGTCGACCTCCTCGTCCGTAAGAGTCCGCTCACCCTGGAAGACGAACCCCAGGGCCACGCTCTTGTGGCCTTCGGGTACCTGATCTCCCTCGTAGACATCGAACACCCGGACCTCGGCCAGCAGCCCGCCGATACCCTGCACGGAGGCGGCCATCTCGCCCACGGGCACGGCCCGCTCCACAACTACGGCCAGGTCCCTGGCGATGGCGGGCACGGAGACGAACGGCTCGAAGCGTGGCTCCACGTCCGGCCGGCAGACGCCGGGGTCCAGTTCGAAGGCGGCGACGGGCCAACCGTCGAGCCCGAACTTCTCCGCGGTCTCGGGGTGCAACTCTCCGACCCAGCCCGCCTTCACCTCGCCCACCCGGACGACGGCCGACCGGCCGGGGTGGAGGAAAGACGGGGCATCCGGCGCGAAGGTGGCGCCGGGGACGAGACGCTCGACGAGGCCCTTCGCCTCGAAGAAGCCGGCCCGGACCGGCGGCGCGTTCCAACCGGCAGGTCGGATGGTTCCGGCAAGAACGACGCCGACGCTCTCTTCCTCCCTGACACCCATCAACGAGTCTTTGTTCGGCTCCGCGTCGGGGCCGAGGGCGTCGACGCTCCCGGTCATGCGGAACTTCAGGGCAGCCCCCTGCAGGGCCCGCGACGGTGGGTCCGGCGCGAAGACGCGGCCAACCTCGAAGATGGCCCCGCCGCGGAGGCCGAAGGTCTTGTTGCGGGCCGCAGCGTCGAGGAGGCCCGGCAGGATCGAGGCTCGCAGGTTCCCGTTCTCCGCGCTGAGGGGGTTCTTGATCCTGACGGCGCCCGCACCGCCCTGCGCGTTCAGATCATCCGTCCAGCGGCGGGGACCGAAGGTGTACGTGATGGCCTCCGAGAGGCCGAGGTCAGCGAGCAGGCGTCGGAGCAGGCGCCGTCTCTGCTGGTCAGGCGTAAGGCCGCCGGGCTGGGGCACGCCAGGCAGCTCCTCCGGGACCTGGTCCAGGCCGATCAGACGCCCCACTTCCTCGACGAGGTCCACCTCCCGCCGCAGGTCCCGGCGGAACGTCGGAACCGTGGCGGCCAGTTCCTGCCCGTCGGCCTCGACCTCGCAGCCTAACGCCCCCAGCCGGCTCGCGGCTTCTTCGGCCCCCACCGGCATCCCGAGCAGCAACTCGGCGCGCGGGAGGCGCAGGGGCACGCGCCAGGGTTGGACGGGCTCGGGGTAGTGGCTCAGGGTGTCGGGGGCGACGTCTCCGCCGGGGTTCCGGGCGAGCAGGCCGACCACGCGCCCCATAGCGAGGTCGGCCATGTTCGGGTCGAGGCCGCGCTCGAAGCGGCCTGAGGCGTCGGTGCGCAGGCCGAGGCGCTGGGAGGTGCGGAGGATGTTGTCCCCGGCGAAGTTGGCGACCTCGATCAGGGCATCGGTCGTCCCCGCACTCACCTCCGCGTCCTCGGCACCCATCACACCGGCTATGACGAGGCCCCGCTCCTCGTCCGCTATGACGAGCATCTCCCCGTCCAGGGTCCGCGTCGTGCCGTCGAGGAGCGTGATCTTCTCGTTCGGCCGACCCCTCCGGGCCACGATACCCCCGTGCACCTTCGCCGCATCGAAGGCGTGGATCGGCTGCCCGGTCTCGAGCATCACGTAGTTGGTCGCGTCCACGACGGCATTTATGGGCCGCATGCCCGCCGCGTGGATGCGGCGGCGCATCCAGAGAGGGGCTTCGAGCCCCGGCGCGAGACCGGAGACCCGGCGCAGGTCGTATCTCGGGCACAGGTCTTCGGCCTCGACCCGGAGGCCGAAGGCCCCGGTCGGTTCGCCGCCGGCCTCGTACGGGATCTCCGGGACCCTGAACTCAGTCCGGAGGATGGCGGCGAGCTCGCGGGCCACCCCGATCATGCCCCACAGGTCCGGTCGGTTCGGGGTCACGTCTATGTCTATGACGGTCTCTCCAACGGGAAAGTAGTCCGCGACGGGCCGGCCGGGCTCGTGGGTTTCGTCTAGGAGCAGGATGCCCCCGTGGTCGGCTGAGATGCCGAGCTCGCGCTCGCTCATCATCATGCCGTAGGACTCAAGCCCCCTGAGCTTCGCCTTCTTGAGCTTCGTGCCGTCGGCCATGACGCTGCCGGGGAGGACGACCGGGACGCGGGCGCCGGGATACGGGTTCGGGGCGCCGGCCACGATCTGGACCTCCCTCCCACCGAGGTCCACCTTCGCCACGGAGAGCCTGTCGGCGTTCGGGTGCGGCCCGAACTCGACGACCTCCCCAACCACGACCTCGCCCGCCGTCACCCCGAGGCGGTAGACGCCGTCGATCTCCTGGCTGTGGAGGGTGAATAGCTCGACGAGCCTCTCGACACCAAGTTCGAAGTCCACGTACTCGCGGAGCCAGCTCAAAGGAACGCGCAAGAGTTATCCCTTCTAGAGACCGATGATCTTCTAACCGGCGCAGAGACGCCCTTGTAGGGCCTCAGGCCACAGGCTACAGGCCACAGGCAGCGCAGAGGCACCCCTGAAGCCTGATGCCTGTGGCCTCGTGCCTTCCGACCTCTCGACGGGCGGACGGTCGCCAAAAACCGTAGCTCTCTCAGAGTCACGAAAGCCCCACCTTAAAACTGACGCAGAAAGCGGAGGTCACCCTCAAAGAAGAGGCGAAGGTCGGGGATGCCGTACTTGGCCATCGCCATGCGGTCGGGACCCATCCCGAACGCGAAGCCGGTGTACTCCTCGGGGTCAACCCCGGCCTCTTCGAGCACGCCCGGGTCGACCATGCCGGCCCCGAGCATCTCGAGCCACCCCGCGCCCTTGCAGACCTTGCAGTTCGGGTCCGAACCGCCGCACCGGAAACAGCTCACGTCGAGCTCGACGCTCGGCTCGGTGAACTGGAAGTAGCTCGGCCTTAGCCTTACCGTCACGTCGTCTCCGAAGACGTGCCGGGCCATCGCGGCCAGCGTCCCCTTCAAGTGCCCGAGCGTCAGGCCGCGGTCTACCGCGAGGCCCTCGATCTGGTGGAACATCGGCGTGTGCGTCGGGTCCGAATCCCGCCTGTAGGTCCGCCCGGGGCAGACCACGTAGACGGGCGGCGGCTGCGAGAGCATGGTCCTCACCTGCACCGGCGAGGTATGCGTCCTCAGCACGAGACCATCGTCCAGGAAGAACGTGTCCTGCATGGTGCGGGCGGGGTGGCCCGGCGGTATACCGAGAGCCGTGAAGTTGTAGTAGTCGGTCTCGGCCTCCGGTCCCTCCGCGACGCCGTAGCCCAGGCCGACGAAGAAGTCCACGACCTCGTCGATGATCCGCTGCGACGGGTGGAGGTTCCCCCGTGGATGCGGCACCCCCGGCAGCGTGACGTCCACCGCCTCGGCCCGGAGCCGCTCCTCCCGTTCGCCCGCCGAGAGCTGCGCGGTTTTGGCCTCCAGCGCGCCCTCGATCTCGCGCGACGCGAGGTTCGCCGACCGCCCAACTTCCTTGCGCTCGTCCGGCGAGAGCGTGCCTATGCTCTTCTTGATCTCCGTGAGCTCCGCGGACCGGCCGAGGTAGCGGACGCGAGCGTCCTCCAGGGCCGCCGTACTCTCGGCGCCCCTCACGGCCGAAAGCGCCGCGTTCTTCAGCTCCTCTATCCGCCCGTTGACCGCCATGATGGAGGCTATCCTAGCACACGCATATAGGCCTGGTAGAGCAGGATCGAGGCCGCCACGGCGGCGTTGAGCGAGGCCGCCCGCGACGGCACGCTGACCCGAGCACCACATGCTTCGACGACCTCCTCCGGCAACCCCGAGCCCTCCGCCCCGACCACCACTACCACCCTCTCCCCAAAGACGGCCG
>CADCUW010000312.1:4745-5348 GCA_902805985.1 uncultured Rubrobacteraceae bacterium | reverse complement strand
TTTGCGGGATGAATTATATCGGGGAGAGGCGGCGCTATGGTAAACTTTCGGCGCTTTGATACCACCATGTGGCCCCAGCACGGACCCGGGAATTCTTCTAGAGAACGCATGCGAAGTGGGGAACGCCTGTGGGTAGGGTCGGCCCCAACCATGTCACATGTCCCGTGTGCGGGTTCGCTTTCAGGGACGCTCCCGTCGGGAACTACGTCACCGTCGGCCGGGAGGCGGACTTCTGCCCCAAGATCCCGGGCCGCCCCTCGGACGGCGCGCGCCTGATCCGGAACAGCATAACCATGTGCCCGGCCTGCTCTTTTGCCGCCGGCGAGGATTTCGCCGACCTGTTCCTCTCCTTCGACGAGCGCTACGACGTCGAGGAGCGCCTGAAGGAGGACGGTCTGCTCAGGGTCTTCCGCTCCGCCTCGCCGCCGTGGCTGGCCTTCCACGCCGCCGAGACCTGCGGCAAGGCCCGGGGTGCCACCTCCCGGGAGCTCGGCGACCTCTGCCTGCGTGCCTCGTGGGTGTGCCGCAAGGAACGCGAACGCCCCTTCGAGAGCACCTTCCAGCTAAGGGCCGTCCGCCACTTCCTCCGCTCCCTGCAGGACG
>CADCUW010000312.1:0-4735 GCA_902805985.1 uncultured Rubrobacteraceae bacterium | reverse complement strand
GTCGGCCGCGAGCTCTCCGTGACCACCTACCTCGTCGGCGAGCTCAACCGCCGCCTCGGCAACCACCGCGAGGCCCTCAACTGGTACGTCAACGCCGGCCGCACCACCGAAGGCGACCCCCGAATCGCCTGGCTCGACCGGCTCATAGACAAGCAGCGTAAACTTGCCGAGGAGCAGGCGGCTTAGAGGTTTCGGGGGTCGGGTTTCGGGCTAGACGTGTCCGCGTCCGGCGCGCGGCACTTGCCCTGCTGTTCGGCCGGGCATAAGATTCATAAGATCAGGGATCCCGTTCGAAGGTGGTGTATGCCGTCTAGTCTAATGAGTTTGCCGTTCTGGATCCCACGAGGCCTCGGCATGGTGGACGGGATCGCCAGGGTGTACGAGACGGATCTGGTGGTCGAGTTCGAGGCCAGGGAGGGCCTGTTCAGGATAGGCACGAGGGAGGTGGTCGTCCCCTTCGAGGAGATCGAATCCGTCGTCTTCAAGGCGGGGCTGGTCAACCGTACGCTGCTCTTCGCCACCAGGAGGTTCCATCCGGCCAGCAGCATCCCCGGCAGCAGGGCGGGCCAGTTCGCGCTCCACGTTGCACGCGAAAACGCGAACAAAGCTAAAGAGGTCGAGTCCCTGCTGGCCTACGGCTTGGCCCGCAGGGACCTGAGCGGCATGAGGAACTCACTGCCCCCGCGACACCGGAGCCTCAGGCCCGAAGACATCACCTGAGGCTCCCCCGGTGACCACGGGCATCGTCCCACCGGCAGACGAACCCTACTACGAAAGGACACGCCGGCTGCTCGAACGCGCGTACCTGGAGGCCGAAGACCCCCGCGGGGGTTCGGGCTTCCGGGGGGACGCGGGGCGGTGGGAGCTAACCCGGCGCCCCATCGCCTCCGCCGTGGACCGGGACGGGACCTTTCTCGACGTCGGATGCGCCAACGGGCTGCTGATGGAGAGCCTCGTCGCGTGGGCCGGAGAAGACGGACCAAGGGTAGAGCCCTACGGTCTGGACCTGATCCCCACCCTGGCCGCCCTCGCCCGGGAACGGCTGCCACGCTGGAGGAACAGGATCTTCGCCGGCAACCTCATGGCCTGGGAGCCGCCGCGACGCTTCGACTTCGTGCGCACCGAACTCGAGTACGTCCCGCCCAGACGCCGTCGGGAGATGGTCGAACGCCTGCTACGCGACTTCCTCGCCCCCGGCGGACGCCTCATCGTCTGCTCCTACGGCAACTCTCGCCCCAGCAACCAAAAGCCGAGCCGGTCGGCGAGATCCTGGGCGCCTGGGGTTACGACGTCGCAGACGAATCCGAAGCCATAGACACGAACGGCGCCGTCATCACCCGCGTTGCCTGGACGGACGCGCCGCATCCCCCCACCAGCCCGTAGGAGCGTGCTTCAGACCAGCCCGAAACACAACGGTCCGCCATCGACCGGCCGACCCATAACCTGATGCCTGAGACCTACCCGACCGTTCGTGCCACGACCTCGTCCCCGGCCTCCTCGTCCGGCACCCAGTAGGAGATGCCCTCTATGTACTGCGGGGCGCCGGGGTAGAGTTCGGCCTCCTCGATGCCGGAGAGGCGGGTGCGTATGGCGAAGCGGGCGGCCTGCAGGGGGCTCATGTTCGTGTCGATGTTGCGCCAGGTCGCCCGGGCCGTCGCCGGCAGGCGGGTGAGGTTCGAGGGGGACGTGGACTCCTGGGCGAGCTCCCGCAGGAACTTCTGCTGGCGGCCGATGCGACCTATGTCGGCGGTCGGGCCACCCCGGTAGCGGACAAAGGCCAGAGCCTCGAAGCCGTCGAGCTCGCGGGTTCCGGCGGGGATGGAGACGGGGCGGCCCTCTATGCCGACCTCTATCGGCTCGTCTACTTCCAGGGTAATGCCGCCCATGGCGTCCACGATGTCTTTCACGCCGCCGAAGTTGACGACCACGTAGTCGTCGACGGTGACGCCGGTCAGGTTCTCGACGGTCTCGGTGGTGAGGCCGGGGCCACCGGCGGCGAAGGCGGCGTTGATCTTGTCTTCCCCCACACCGGGGATGTCCACGAGCGTGTCCCGCGGAACGGCGAGCATCCCACCTCCCGCCTTCGTCAGGACTATTGTGTCGGAGCGCGACGCCCCGCCCGCTGTCGCGTCGCTCCCGAGCAACAGCGCCCGCTGCGTCCCGAAAGGAAGGAAGAGGTACGCGAGGAGGAGCAAGAAGAGGAGGAGCAGGATCAGCAGCGCCGGCCTCAAGAGGCCACCTCTGCGCTTCTCTTCTGCCACCCGTCCCGCTTTGAAGACCTTCATGCTCATGGGTGGACTTCTAACACAAAATGGTGCGCCGTAGACGGGAAGACCGTTGTGTGCGGGGTGATATTTCACCCAACTACCGGAGACGGCTTATGGGTATACTGGTCTCTGTGGAGCAACTCAAGACAGCGTCGTTCGGGCTCGAAGAGGAGCGGGTGGCGTGGGAGGGCCTGGCGGCGTCTTGCGCAGGGCCGATCCGGCGCCTCGGCGCCTTCGTGCTGGTCGGCTTCGTCTTTTTCGTGGCGGCCACGACCGCGATGGTCCTCTTCTACAACCTCTTCGGCACCCGTTACGTCGAGGGGGCCGGCGTCCCCGTCCCGGAGCGGGCGTTCTACATCACGATGCTACTTGGGATCGCGCTCGCCGTCGGCGGGTACCTCGTGTGGCTCGCGCGGAGCCTGCGCTCCTTCCGCCAGTTCAGCCGCATCCTCAGGCGGGGCGATGTGGACCCCGAGAGGCCCACCGCGAGCGGACTGCGGGCGTTCTCCGACGAGCAGTTGCTCGCCCTCAGATCCCGCTACGAGAGGATGCTGGCCGGCGGGCTCAAGGACCTCTTCGGGCGGGTCTTCGGGTTCCACAAGAGCGACTCGTTCAGCCTTGGGCCGTTGAGCGTCCTGCCGGGCACCTTCGAGATGGGATCTTTAAGGGTCGAGTGGGAGACGCAGTTGATCCTGATCTCCGGCGAGCCGATGCCAAAGATAGGCTGGTGGACGGAGGGCCGCCACAGCCTCCTTCCGCGCAAGCCCGACGAGGTCCGCAAGCTCGTCTACACCCTCCGCTACACCGACGCCTCCGTGCGCGAGCTCAAGCGCCGCTACGGCTACCGGACCGAGCGCTGGTACGCCACCGTCCCCGAGGGCAAGCTCTTCGACGCCGTCCGCGACCTGGAGACCTCCCAGCGCGTCCACGTCGCCCTCGGGCGCCGCTCGCCCACCGCCTGACCGGGGGCTGCTAGAGTACGCGGATGGAAGCAGCCTTCGGCGCCGGGGCGCCGTACACCGTCGGCGTCGAGGAAGAGTTCCAGCTGGTAGACCCCGCCTCGCGCGCCCTGTCCCCGGCCGTGAGCGCCGTGATGGAGACAGCCGACGGCGCTGGCCTCGTCACCTCCGAGCTCTCGCGATCCTGCATCGAGATGGTCTCCCCGGTCTTCGAGACGGTCTCGGACCTGGCGCGGGAGCTGCCCGTCCTGCGGCGTCGGGTCGCGGAGATGGCGCGCGGCGCGGGCGTCGAGATCGTCGGGTCCGGGACCCATCCCTTCTCCGAGCCGACAGAGCAGCCCCTCGCCGAGGGCGCGCACAACCAGCGCCTGGAGGACGAGATGGGCTGGGTGGCCCGCACCCAGGCCATCTACGGCCTCCACGTCCACGTCGCCGTGCCGGACGGGGAGGCGGCGATTGGGGCCGTCAACGAGCTCGCCCGGCGGGTGCCGCTCCTCGTCGCCCTCTCGGCCAACTCGCCGTACTGGCGCGGCTCGGACACCAGCCTCGCCTCTACCCGAAGCAAGATCTTCGAGATGTTCCCGCGTTCGGGCCTGCCCCCCGCCTTCCGGGGCTGGGAAGACTTCGTGCTTCACGTCGAAACCCTCGTGGCCTCCGGCAGCATCCCGGACGCGTCCTGGTGCTGGTGGGACGCCCGCCCCCACCTCAAGTTCGGCACGGTCGAGCTGCGCGCACCCGACGTCCAGACCGACGCCTCCCATACATCAGCCCTCGTCGCCCTCGTCCAGTGCCTCGTCGCCGGCGCCGACGGCCGCGCGCCCGAAGACCCGCTCTTTATCGCCGAGAACAAGTGGCGGGCGGTCCGCCACGGCATAGACGCCACTTTCTACGACTTCGCCAGCGGGAGGTCCATCCCGGCCTGTGCGCTCGCGCGCGAGCTGGCGGAGGAGTTGCGTCCGATCTCCCAGGACCTTCGCTGCGAGGCTGAGCTGGAGGGCATAATCGAGATCGTCGAGCGCGGCGACGGGGCCGGGCTCCAACGCGCGGCGTTCGAGAGGAACGGATCGCTCGAAGATCTCGTGGATCATCTCGCCGGTGCAACAGTCCCCCGTTGAACGGCGCGGGCGGGTTTGAAACCCGCCCCTACGGGCCTGCGGGATCGACGCACGACCGCGGCAATCCTGACGACACGGCCGAAAGGCGTTCGGGACGGCGCGACCCGCAAAAAACCGGAAGTTGCCGAAGCCAACGTGCTGAGAGGCGCGAAGCGCCGGGCTGAAAGCGGAGGCTCGCGAAGCGAGAAGCCCGCTACCCTCCGATGCGGGATTCTTCTAGGTCGAGGTCGCGTTCGATACGGCGCATGGTCTCGGGGCTGATCTCGCCCACGTTGCGCATGCGGATGATGGCGCTCCTCTCGGCCTCTATGAGGTCCCGACGCCACCCGCGCCAGTTGGCGGAGCTCTGGGCGTACTCCTCGGTCATGCCGCCGGCCTCGATGCCGGCCTCGTA
>CADCUW010000311.1 GCA_902805985.1 uncultured Rubrobacteraceae bacterium | reverse complement strand
GGCGACGAGGGCCAGATCGACGGCATCGTCCTCTACGACTACGCCCTCGAAGAGCTCGACGGGATCGAGGAGCACAGCCCCGCCCCCGTGCTCGACGGGGAGGGCAACCCCGTCTACGAGGAGGACGCGGCGGGCCGCAAGCGCCCCAAGAGGCTCCCGCTCACCCCCGCCCAGGAGGCGGACAACGCGCTGCTGGCCGCCCTGGAGGGTCCCGTCGACGAGTACGGCGGCTTCGACGGGGGCTTCGAGGTCGACGGCAACGTCACCTGGGATGTTGAGCAGCGCGAGGTGATCCTCTCGGGCCAAGAGACCGCGTGGGTCCCCTTCGAGAGGGCGCTCTGATCGCTGTGGCAACCGCTTACCACCACGCCGTCAGCTCCGCGCGCAGGCTCGGGGGGATGCCCGAGGACTTCGTAGAGGTCCACGAGTTCTTCGACGCGACGAGCAAAGAGAACGTCGGGGACTTCCGCCACCGCGCCCTCAGGCACCACACCTTCGGCATCGAGCGTTGCGTCCTCCTCTTCGGAGAGACGCTCACCACCGCGGCCGGCCCCGGGGTGCCCACCCGCCTCGTCGCCGAAGGCCACGTCCTCGAGGATCACGGCCGCATACCCGCGCCCCTCGACTGGCTCTCGCGTCTCGAACCCGCGCCCCCTACGGACCGACCGGCCCTCGTCGCCGCCGACCAGGCCGAGGCCTCGGCGAAGCGGTGGGGCGGGGAGCCGGAGGAGTACCTGGCCGTCCACCGCTTCTTCGACGAGACGGCGGCCGAGATGCCCGGGGCCGACCCGAGGCACCGGGCCCTGAGACACCACACCACGGGCGTTAGGGAGTGCGAGGAACACTTCGGCCGCGCCATGACGCTCTCAACGGGGAGGACCATCCCCGTCCGCTGGGTCGCCGAGCGCCACCTGGCCGAGGAGTTCGGTGTCCTCCCGACGGCCGCCGACTGGCTCCGCCGGATCCGGCGCGAGCGCTGGATGGCTGACGCCCGGCCACTCAGCCGGGAGCTCGAAGCCCAGGAAGCTGGGACCGCGGCCCGATAACCCCCGGCGTAGGGATGCCCTCGCGCACCCCCCCGTCAACGAACGCCCAAAGATCTAAGGAGGAACGGTGAGCGACAAGCTTTACGAGTGCCCCGAGTGCCACGGCGACGAACTCGCCTTCGAGTTCACCATGGTGGGCACCGCCCACGTCAACGCCGCGGGCGACGTCACAGACGACCGTCCCGGGGACATGGAGTGGACCGGCCAAAGCCCGGCGCGTTGTAAAGACTGCGGCTTCGCGGGCACCGTCGAGGACTTCGACGCCGAGCCTCTGGCCTCCTCGCGGGACCTCGTGGCGGCCGTCCGTCGCGTCAGGCACATCCTGGAGCGGGAGCGAAACCTGGGGGCGCCCGGGGGCGTGCAGAAGGGTCTGTGCGCGGACGCCGTGGCGGCGCTCGCCGCCGTGGAGGCGGACGCGAAGCTCGCCGAAGGGTACGACGCGAGCGCTGGGGAGGCCTAGACCGTGGTCAGGAAGATCGTCAGCGTCTGCGTGAAAGTCGAGGTGTATGACGAGGAGGTGTTACGGGCCTACGCCAGGGAGCGCTGGCTCGCCACCGGCGGCGACCCGGACGACGACCTCGCGTCCACCGGCGCCGCCGTCCTGGAGGCTCTCGTGCTCGGCAACGAGGGCCCCGCGCCCCTGGACATCGGGGTGGAGATACTGGGCCACGAATCCGAGACGTGGGAGGAAGGTTAAGGCCCGAACGCGGGTTCCCCACCGGCCCTAGCGTCCGCCAAGATAAGGGCTGGGCCCACGAGACCGCCCCGGGAACGGGGTAAGGACCTCGGCCGCCTCCTTACGTCTACCCCCTTCGCCGCGTTGGCGGGGTCCGTGCCGCCCTGGCGGGCGAGCCGGCACGGACCCCCGTACCCTCTCGGTGGGTTCTTCCCCATCGTCCCCTCCTTTCCCCTCTCTCGGGGGTCCGGTCGGCTCCCCGAAGCCGAGACGCGGCCCCGACGAGCGAGGAGGACCAGCACATGCAAGCAGGCCAACAGACGGCGGCGATCGCGCCGAGCGCCGACCCCCGGGCGAAACTGCTGAAGATCGAGGACGAACTCAACGCCTCCGTCCTGGAGCGCCGCGAAGAGGTCAGGAGCCTCATTTTGGCCCTCGTCGCCGGCGAGCACCTGCTGCTGCTCGGGAGCCCGGGCACCGCCAAGAGCGCCCTCTCGCGCGCCCTGTGCGACCGCATCGACTCGGGCTCGTACTTCTCCGTCCTCCTCACCCGCCACGCCACCCCCGCCCTCGTCTTCGGCCCGGACAAGCTCTCCGCCCTCAAAGACGACCGCTACGAGCAGAACACCTCCGGCATGCTCCCCGAGGCGACGGTCGCCTTTATCGACGAGATCTTCAAGTGCAACTCGAGCGTCCTCAACGGCATGCTCCCGATCCTCAACGAGGGCCTCTACAAGAACGGCACCGCCTGGCAGACCGTCCCCCTGGAGATGTGCGTCGCCGCCTCCAACGAGATGCCCGAGGACCGCGAGGAGCTGGGCGCCCTCTACGACCGCTTCCTCGTCCGCCACCTCGTCGAGCCCGTGCGGGACGACCGCAACTTCGAGGCCATCCTCCTGCGCAAGACGGCGGCGCACGCCGCGAACGCCGCGCCGACCGGCGTATCCCTGGACGAGATCAGGGCCGCCCGCGCGTGGGCCGGGGGCGTCGAGCTGTCCTCGGTGGCGCCGCAGATCACCGAGGTCCGCCACGCCCTCGCCGAGGAGGGCATAGAGCCCAGCGTGCGCCGCTTCGACAAGGGCGGCGACCTCGTCAGGGCGTCCGCCTACCTCGCCGGCAGGGACTTCGCCACCGAGGAGGACCTGGCCCCCCTCATGCACGCCCTCTGGGAGGACCCGGACGACATCCCGAAGGTGCGCGACGCCATCCTCTCCCGCGCGAACCCCTTCCTGAAGGACGCCCAAGACCTCGCCGACGAGGCCGACGAGGTCGCCGCGAACGCCCTTAACGCCGACGAGCTCGAGCGGTCCTCCAAGGGCGCCGAGGCGAACCGCAAGCTCAAGGGCATCCAGGACAAGCTTCTGTCCCTGCGAACCCGCGCCCAGGACTCCGGCCGCTCCACCGGCGCCATCGACACCACCCTGACGAACGTCAAGGACAAAAACCGCGAAGTCCTGGCCCGCTGCCTGGGCGTCGAGGACTGAGCCGAGTCCCCGGGCTCGCGACGACCGCGGCCCACGACGTACGCCACGCCACACGCCGCGCGGACCAGAGGAGGAGGCATCCATCATGGCCGACCAGACCCACGGACCCGACCCCTCGGGCGATGACCCGAAGGGGGGCCCCAATGAAGAAGAGCTGCGCGAGATAGAAGGCCTTCTAGGAGGAGGGGAATCCCCCCTCTCCCGGGGACCCGCGGCCAGCTCCCTCCCCGAGCAGAACCTCGACCACGACCGCTACGACCGGCGGCTGTGGGGCGAGATCCTCGAGGCCTCTGCGGAGCTCTCCTCCCTGCGGGGGGACGAGGAAGCCCCCTCCACCTTCCCGGCGCTCCTCGAGGACCTCTTCCTCTCGTACTTCAAGGCCCAGCCGGACCTCCTCCCGGAGACCGGCGTCGAGCCCCGCCACCGCCGCGCCAACCGCCCGTTCGTGGAGAGGACGCTCGACGACCCCGACACCTACCGCGCCCGCGCGACCACGAGGCTCGACGTCCCCGCGAGCGCCCTCTCCGCCCTCGCCGCCGGCGAGCGGCTCCTCGAGGAGATAAAGAACCGCCCCTCCCTGGCCGAATTCTTCGACGAGGCCGCCAAGCAGCCGCCCGCCTTCCCCGGCCCCGAGGACGACCCTCCGGACGCGCCACAGGGAGAGCCTCAGGCAGCGCCCCAGGCAGCGCCCCAGCCGGACGAGGAGCAGGAGGACGCCGAAGGCGAGACGCCCCCGGGGCCGTCGCCAGAGCTGCCCGGGCGCGACGCCCGCCGGGCCGCGCGCGCCGCGGCGAACGCCGGCCGCGAGGAGGCCGAGAACCTCGCCGGCGCGCTCGCCGGATGGGGCCTCACGCCCGCCGACCTGAAGCGAGTCCCCCTCGGGGACAGGCTGCGCCTGCTGAAGGCCCTCTCCGCCCAGGAGATGGGGCGCCTCATCGACCTGGTCGGCAAGATGCGGTTCCTGGCCCGCCAGAAGGCGCGGGAGAAGGTCCGCGAGCGCCGCGACGAGGTCCACTCCGTAGAGCTCTCCGGAGATCTCGCGCGCCTCCTGCCCTCGGAGCTCGCCCTCATCGCCTCCCCGCAGGAGGAGCGGTCCCTGGCGGCCCTGGGCCGGCTCGCCCGCGGCGAGTCGCTCTCGTGGGAACTGCGCGGCAAGGAGAAGGAGAAGAAGGGCCCCCTGATCGCCCTCGTCGACTGCTCGGGGTCGATGGACGACCCCTTCGGCGGGGGATCCCCTTCGGCCTCGTCCCCGGCTTCGCCTTCGGCGCACAAGAAGATGGAGTGGGCGACGGCCGTGGCCCTGGGGCTCGTGGACCTGGCCGCCGGCCGCGGGGGCGCGCCCAAGCGGGCCTCCGCCGTCCTCTTCTTCAACGCCCGGGTCGTCCACGAGGCCCGCTTCGCCCCCGGCGAGCGGGACGCGAGGAAGCTCCTGGGCGTCGCCACGGTCAGCGCGGGCGGCGGCACGGACTACGTGCCCGCCATCGTCCGGGCCCTGGAGATCGCCGCCGAGTCGGAGTACCGGGGCGCCGACCTCGTGCTCGTCACCGACGAGCTGTGCCGCGTGGACGACCGGTTCCTGGAGGGCTTCCTCGCGGAGAAGGCGCGCCTCAAGCTGCGCCTCCTCTCCGTGGTGATCGGCTACGCCTCAACGGGCGAACTCGGCCGCTACTCCGACCACGTCTGGCCGCTCACCGACCTCGCCGGGCCCGCAATGGGTGCGGCCGGCGAGGTCTTCGGCCTGATCTAGAGGCAAAGCCGCCACGAAGGGGGTTTAGAGAGCCCATGAACGACAGAGAGGAGGCACCCGGTATGGAAGCGAGGGAGCTTAGCGAGGCGGTCGGGGCGGACGTGATCGCCCTGACCAAGGAGGCCGCGGAGGGGGCCGGGACGATCCACGGGGATCCCCGCGGCGCGCCGCGCGCGAAGCTGAAGATCCTCGGCACCCTCATAAACATGAGCGTGCCGCAGGGCCACTACCCCAGGGGGTCCGTGATCTCCGCGATGGAGGACGCCGGGCTCGACGAGGACTACGCCCCCCGCGAGCCCTCCGACCGCGACGCCTTCCGCCGCGCGACCCGGTCGCTCGCCGTCTCGCGCGTCCCCATCAGCGCCCCCGCCTCCATGCGCCTCTTCGGCAACGAGACCCGCTACGCCAAC
>CADCUW010000310.1 GCA_902805985.1 uncultured Rubrobacteraceae bacterium | reverse complement strand
TCTTCCTGGCATGCGCAGCGGTCGCCGCCGCGATGGCGGTCGGCCTGACGGGAGTTCGGCCGGTCACGGCGCTCTTCGCCGCGGCCCCCGGCGGCCTCACCGAGATGGCGACCATCGGGGCGAGCCTGGGGGCGGACGGCCCGGCGGTCGCGGCCGTCCACCTCTCCCGCCTGCTCCTGGTCATCTTTATCGCGAACATCTTCCTGGCCCGTTCGCGCCCCGACGAGACCCGGCCCCCGGCCCCCGCCGGGTCTCAAGCGCCGGAACAGCACTCCGACGAGGGTCGTGCGGCTTCCAGGCTCGCGCTGATAGTCGGGGCGGGGGTCGCGGGAGGGGTGCTCGGCCTCACCCTGACGCCGCTGCCGGCCGGCGGGGTCATAGGGTCGCTCCTCGGGTCGGGGCTGGCGCGGCTCTACGTCACGGGCGGCGTGCCGGAGAAGGGGTTCAACCTCCTCGTCCAGGCCTCGGGGGGTGGGATCATCGGCCTCGGCCTCTCCGCCGAGTTCTTCGAGACGCTCCTCCAGCTCGCCGGGGCCGCCGCGATCGTAAACGCCACCCAGATGCTGGCCTGGGCCGTGGCGGCCTCCCTCCTCGTAAAGATCTTCCGCTTCGACCCCACCACCGCGACCTTCGCGGCCGCCCCCGGCGGCATGGGGACCCTGCTCTCCGTGACCGGCGAGACGGACGCGGACCTCGTGGCCGTCGCCTTCACCCACCTGTTCCGCCTGAGCGCCACGATCGTCGTCGTCCCCCTGCTGGTCGCCGCGCTCTGATAGCGGGTTCTAGGTTTTAAGGGGTTGTAGTGCGAGAATGGTGCGGGCGTGCCGCACTCTCTTGGACCAACCGTGGGCGCGGCATCCCTTGAAGCCTCAATGCCTCAAACCTTGCCTCTACTCGTGGGCCAGCCAGTCCAGCACGACCGCGGCGGTCCAGGACTGGTCGTCGGACCCCAAGGGCTCCCCGGTGAAGGGCTCGTAGTACTCGGCGAAGTGTCCGGCGGAGAACTCGGCGAGCGCATCGTCCCTCAGGGAGCGCGCCCTCTTGTGTTCGCCGGCGCGCAGGAGGGACCACCAGATCAACCACGCCATCACGGGCCACACCGGGCCGCGCCAGTAGCTGCGCGGGTGGAAGCGAACCTCATCGGGGCTCGCGGAGGGCGGCAACGGGCGCCGCAGGCCAGGATGCCCGAGAAAGTCTTTCGAGTAGAGGGCCTCCATCATCTCCCCCAGTCTCTCCTCCCCGAGCCCCCCGGCCACCAGCGGCGCGAACCCGGCAACCGTGCGCACCCCGACCGGCTTCCCGGCCCGCAGGTCGTAGTCCAGGCAGAGCTTCGAGGCGGCATCCCGACGCGCCGCTAGGCCCGCGCGGCCCCGGTCCACGGAGGCCAGGATCTCCTCCCGCTCCCCTTCGGGCGCGCCGACGACCCGGCCTATGCGCAGCAGGGCCTCGTTGGCGGCGACGAGGATGGCGCTGAAGAGGACGTCCTTGACGAGGAACGGATGGCTCTCGTAGACCCTCAACTCGTCGCAGCGGGCGACTTTGATCTCCTGCACCAGCCAGATGTACCGGGCGTACTCCTCGTCCGTCGGTCGCTCCTCCGGGTCCTCGACGTGCCCGAGGTCCCTGCGCCGGTAGGGCGGCATCTCCCCCACCTCGACCGCCGCCAGCGGCGCGTCCCAGCGGGGGGAGTTATCCGTGCCGCTCTCCCACGGGTGGTAGATGGTGACGAGACCGGACCTCTCCGGGTCCCTGGCCCTCGCCAGGTAGCGGTGCCAGTGGAGGAGCTTCGGGTAGATCTCGCGCAGAAACGCCGTCGCCGCGTCCCTCTCGCTGTGGCTCGCGGTCTCGAAGACCTTCAGCGCCCCTATCGCGTGGGTCGGCGGCTGGCAGAGGGCGCTGGTGTACGGTGGCGCTGGCGGCGCGTCGGGGAAGAGCCCGGCGCTGACCCAGTGCTCCGGCCCTGGGAAGTAGCTGTCGGGCGGGGCGTGCGGGTTGAAGACGATGTGCGGGACCTTGCCGTTCCTCCACTGGTGCCGGAAGAGGCCGCGCAGTTCCTCCGCCGCGCGATGGGTGTCGAGGTGGGCGAGGCCAATGGCGATAAAGCCGGCATCCCAACTCCACTGGTGCGGGTAGAGGCTCGGGGCGGCCCTCGTCCATCCTCCCATATCGTTGCGGCGCAGCACGTCCGCCGCATCCTGGAAGAGCCCGGAAGAGATCGCGGCGTCCATTGCGTTGCCCATGCTACCAGAACGGGAGGCCCGGGGCGCTCGGACACGGCGGGACGGGGCGGTGTATCTTCTGGGCATGATCCGGTACGGATACCCGGCCCAGAACCTCACGCTGCCGGCGACCACGAACCGCACTTTGAGGCTCGCAAGCCTCACGGACGCGGAGAAGGTCCGCGCCCTGGTCTGGGAGAACCTGCTCGGGCTCGAGACCATTCTTCGCTGGAACGCCGAACGCGGCATCCGCCTCTTCAGGATCGGGCAGGGTTTGATCCCCTTCGCCTCCCACCCGGCCTTCCCCTACGACTGGCCTGAAGAACACGGCGACGACCTGCGCTACCTCGGCGCCCTCGCCCGCTCCCTGGAGGTCCGCCTGAGCATGCACCCGGGCCAGTTCATCAACCCCGGAAGCCCGAACCCCGAGACGGCCCGGCGCAGCCTCGATGAGCTTCGCTACGCCACCCGCGTCTTCGACCTCATGGGCAACAGCGACGCCGTCGTCGTGCTCCACTTAGGCGGCGCCCACGGCGACCGGCCAGCCGCCATCACCCGCTTCGTCGAAGCCTTGCGCCCGGAAGAAGATGTCTTGCGCTACCTGGCGCTCGAGAACGACGAGCGTATCTGGAAGATAGAGGAGATCGTCGGCGCGGCTCGCGGCCTAGGCATACCCGCGATCCTGGACAACCTACACCACGCCCTGAACCCCGGCGGCCTCTCGCTCGGCGAGGCGCTCGATCTGGCCCTGCCGACGTGGGAGACGAGGGGAGAGAGGCCCAAGGTCCACCTCTCCAGCCAGGACCCGACCAAGCGCCCCGGCGCCCACGCCCACTCCATCGAGGCCGAGGATTGGGCCGTGTTCCTGGAGGCCCTCGGCGGCAGGGAGACGGACGTGATGGTCGAGGCCAAGGGCAAGGAGCTCGCCCTCTCGGTCTTCAGACCCGGCCTCGTCTAGAATAGGAGAAGAGATGCACCAGAACCCCGGCCCCCAAGAGATCCGAAGCCTCCTCTCGGGGGCCGGTACCGTCGCGGTCGTCGGCCTCTCGGACAGGCCGCACCGTACCAGCCACGCCATCGCGCGGGCGCTGCAGGGATTCGGGTTCAGGATCTTCCCCGTCAACCCGAACCTGAGGGGCCCGGTGCTCGGCGAGCAACCCTATTCGCGGGTGGGGGAGATCCCCGAAACCGTGGACATCGTGGACGTGTTCCGCAGGGGCGAGACGGTCATGCCGGTCGCGGAGGACGCCGTGGCCGCGGGGGCCAGGGTGCTCTGGATGCAGTCTGGCGTCGTGAACGAGCCTGCCGCCGCCTACGCGCGCGAACACGGCCTTACGGTCGTAATGGACCGCTGCATCAAGGTTGATTACGCCCGGTTGGTCGGAGGATAGGGAGGCGACGTGGCTAGGGTATGCGTGTTCGACGTCAACGAGACCTTGCTCGACCTGGGGTCGCTCGACCCGCTCTTCGAGCGGGCGTTCGGCGATGCGGCCGTGCGGCGAAGCTGGTTTCAGCAGGTCCTGCAGTCCGCCTTCACGGCGACCATCACGGGCGCGTACTCGGACTTCGGGACCGTCGGGGCCGCAGCGCTGGAGATGACCGCCGAGCGCGAGGGCGTCCGGCTCTCGGATGAGGACAAAAAGGGCATCCTCGGCGGCATGCGCGAGCTGCCCCCGCACCCCGAGGTGCCGGCGGCCCTGGACCTGCTGCGCGACGCTGGCCTGAGACTCGCCGCGCTCACGAACAACGCCGCGGAGGTGGCCGAGGCGCAACTGGAGAACGCCGGGCTCTCGGACCGGTTCGAGAAGATACTCTCGGCCGACGCCGTCCGGCGCCTGAAGCCCGCGCCGGAGCCCTACCACGCCGCCGCAGTCACCATGGGCGTCGAGATCTCAGGGGTGAGGCTCGTCGCGGCACACTCCTGGGACGTGGCGGGAGCCATGCGCGCGGGGTGCGCCGCGGCCTTCGTCGCCCGGCCCGGCATGGTCCTCGACCCGCTCGCGGAGCCGCCGGACGTCGTCGGGGCCGACCTGTCGGAGGTCGCCGCCTCGATCATCGCGGCCGAGACGTAGCGCCGGAGCCGGTCCCGTACCTTGTGAACGCTCCCCACCACCCATCCGTCCAGATGTTCGTCTACGGCACGCTCAAACGCGACGGGCGCTACCACGCCTACTGCCGGGGAGGCGCGATGACGGCGGAGGCCCGCGTCCGGGCTCTCCTCTACGACCTGCCGCAGGGCTACCCGGCGATCGTCGTGCCGGAGGAGACGGTCCTCGCCGTCGGCACGGACGACCCGCTCGCCGACGCACGCGCTGCAAAAGGGCTGACCCCGTCGGACCTTACGGAGCCGGTGACGCCGGCCGTCTACGGAGAGCTTTACACCTTCGACGACCCGGAGGAGCGGCTGCCCAGGCTGGACGCCCTTGAAGACTTCTCGCCCGGCGACCCATCCAGCCCGTACCGGCGCGTGCTCGTTCCGGTGCATCCAGATGGAGGCGACGTTACCCTGGCCTGGGCCTACGCCGCCCGGCATCCGCGCGGGACGCACCTCCCCGGCGGGCGCTGGCCCGCGTGACAATGTAGAGGGGCGAGGAAGACAGACCTCCTCGCCCCTCTAGGGTTTCAGGAGCTGGACCCCTGATCGTCGGCGTCCACGACCTCTTCCCTGATGATGCGGCGACGGATCTTGGTCCGGCCGCCCTCCTGGAAGGTCTCGGTCTCCTCCGTCTGGCGGCTGGTCGTCGGCTGCGAGCCCGGGGAACCTTCACCTGAACCGCTGCTCATCCCCGAAGTACCGGACGTTTCGCTCCGCTCCTCGGTGCTCCCCGAGCCGCCGGCCTGCTCGTAGTATCCGGCGCCGGAAGATCCCTCGGAAGTTCCGGTCCCGGACGAGGTGGCACCGGAGTCCCGATGCTCCTCGTGCCCGGAGTCGGTCCCCGCGGTGGTCCCGCGGTCGTCCGAATAAGTCTCGCCCGACGATTCGCGCCCGCCGGCGTAGGTGTCGTCGCTGGTGCCGCCGCCGGAGGACTCGTGCTCTCCGTCGCCGGGCGCGTATCCGGGGGAGCTGTGCTCCCGGCCTTCGTCGTGGTCCGAGGTCGCGGAGCCGGCGGCGGTGCTGCCGGCGGCGGTGCTGCCGGCGGTGGCG
>CADCUW010000309.1 GCA_902805985.1 uncultured Rubrobacteraceae bacterium | reverse complement strand
AATGTCGCCTCGACGTCGGCCTCCATCTCCGCCTCGGTGCCGGCGAGCTTCGCGGTGTAGCCCGAGAGGAAGTAGTAGGCGGCCTGCTCGGGCGAGAGGGCGCTTATCGGGGGGAGCACGCCGAAGGCGTCGGCGGTCAGGAAGAGAACGGCCGACGGGTGGGCGCCCTTCCCGTCGGGCACGGCGCCCTCGATGTACTCCAGCGGGTACGCCACGCGGGTGTTCTCGGTGATCAGGGCGTCCTCGAAGTCCACGGCGCGGGTGCGGCGGTCCATGGCCACGTTCTCGAGGACGGCGCCAAAGCGGATGGCGTCCCAGATCTGGGGCTCCTTCTCGGGAGAGAGGTCTATGGTCTTCGCGTAGCAGCCGCCCTCGAAGTTGAAGACGCCCGAGTCAGACCAGCCGTGCTCGTCGTCCCCGATGAGGTTGCGCTCCGGGTCGGCGGAGAGGGTCGTCTTCCCCGTCCCCGAGAGCCCGAAGAAGAGGGCGACGTCGCCAGCTTCGCTATCCCCGACGTTGGCCGAGCAGTGCATCGGCATCACGTCGTGGTCGGTCGGGAGGACGAAGTTCAGGACGGTGAAGATGCTCTTCTTGATCTCGCCCGCGTACGTCGTGCCGCAGATAAGGACTACGCGGCGGGTAAAGTCGAGGCCGACGAAGGTCTCTGACTCCGTGCCGTCCTCCTCCGGCTCCATGAGCAGGCTTGGCATCGAGATCACGGTCCACTCCGGCTCGAAGGAGTCGAGCTCCCCCCTGTCGGGCCGGCGGAAGAGCTGGCGGGCGAAGAGCGACTGCCAGGCCTGCTCGGTGACGACCTGGACGTTCAGGCTGTAGCGCTCGTCGGCCCCGGCCTTCGCGTCCACGACAAAGACCTCTTCGAGGTTCTCCACGTACCTCGCGGCCTTCTCCAGTAGCGCCCCGAACGCCTCGGAGGAGAACGGCTTGTTGACCGCGCCCCAGTCCACCGCGTCGCGGGTGAGGTTGTCCTCGACGATAAAGCGGTCCTTCGGGCTGCGGCCGGTGCGTTTGCCCGTGCGGACGACCAGGGCGCCGGAGGGCTCGCTGATCATGCCCTCCCGCCGCCTGACGGAGGCCTCCACGAGGCGGGCGGGCGGCAGGTTCTCGTGCACCGCGCCTAGGTTCTCCACACCGAAACGTTCCAGCGACTCCTTGCGTACCGCAAGATCCATGTTTTCCCCTTCGCAAGCTCCGATTAGGCGCGGCGAATGGGCGCCGCGACGCACGCGGGATTCTAGCAAAGCGGCGTTTTACGCGCCGCCGAGGCCGCCGGGTTCGCGGGCCGTTTTGCGTGATCCGGGGCCAGGGTAGGTATGATGACACCGTTCGGGAGTGGAGTCCTTTCCAGGAGGTAAGTGGTGACGCAGCAGATAGACCAGCGGACCGCCGGCTCGGAGGAGTGGCGCGCGCTAGCCCAGCAGCTACGGGCCGACAGCATCCGCATGAGCACGGGTGCTAGCTCGGGCCACCCGACCTCGTCGATGTCGGCGGCGGACCTGATGAGCGTGCTGATGAGCAAGTACCTGCGCTACGACTTCGACGAGCCGGATAACCCGGGCAACGATCATTTGATCTTCTCCAAGGGCCACGCCTCCCCCCTCCTCTACTCCATGTACAAGGCCGCTGGCGCGATCACGGACGAGGAACTGATGACCTTCCGCGAGTTCGGCAGCCGCCTGCAGGGCCATCCTACCCCGGTCATCCCCTGGGTGGACGTCGCCACGGGCTCCCTGGGCCAGGGCCTCCCTATCGGCGTCGGCGTCGCGCTCGCCGGCAAGTACCTGGACGAGGAGCCCTACCGCGTCTGGGTCCTCTGCGGCGACTCGGAGATGGCGGAGGGCTCGATGTGGGAGGCCTTCCAGCACGCCTCCTTCTACAAGCTGGACAACCTCATCGCCGTCCTGGACATGAACCGCCTCGGCCAGACCCGCGAGACGATGGACGGCTGGAACGGCGAGCACTACGCGAACCGCGCCCGCGCCTTCGGCTGGCACGCCATCGAGGTAGACGGCCACGACCCCGAGGCCATCGACAACGCCTACTCCGAAGCCCTCGGCAACGACGGCCCGACCCTGATCGTCGCCAAGACCAAGAAGGGCTACGGCGTCTCGTTCCTCGAGGACGTGGACGGCATGCACGGCAAGCCGGTCAAGCCCGAGGACCAGGAGAAGGCCCTAGAAGAGCTCGGCGGCACCAACGACCTGCGCGTCGAGGTCCACAAGCCGGAAGGGACGGCCTCCACGGGCGGCGGCTCGACGAGCGAGGCGGAGCTTCCCACCTGGCCCCTCGGCGCCGAGGAGGCGACCCGCGGCGCCTACGGGGCGGCCCTCCAGGCCATCGGCGCGGCCCGCGGGGACGTCGTCGCGCTCGACGGCGAGGTTAGCAACTCCACCTACTCGCAGAAGTTCGCCGAGGCGTACCCGGAGCGCTACTTCGAGATGTTCATCGCCGAGCAGCAGATGCTCGCCGCGGCCGTCGGGATGAGCGTGCGCAACTACGTGCCGTTTGCCTCCTCCTTCGCCGCCTTCCTCTCCCGCGCCTACGACTTTATCCGGATGGCCGCCATCAGCGGCGCGGACATCCGGCTCAGCGGGTCCCACGCCGGCGTCTCCATCGGCGAGGACGGGCCCTCCCAGATGGCCCTCGAAGACATCGCCATGATGCGCGCCGTCCACGGCTCGACCGTGCTCCAGCCCTCCGACGCCAACCAGACCGCCAGGCTCGTCGCCCAGATGGCCGACACGAGCGGCATAAGCTTCATGCGGACCCTCCGCCCGAAGACGCCCGTCATCTACGACGCCGACGAGGAATTCCCCATCGGCGGCAGCAAGACGGTAACCTCGTCCGACGACGACGAGGTCACCATCATCGGATCCGGTATCACCGTCCACGAGGCCATCAAGGCCGCGGACACCCTCGCGGGCGAGAACGTCTCGGTGCGCGTCGTAGACTGCTACTCCATAAAGCCCATCGACGCCGGCGGCATCCAGGCCGCCGTGCGCGCGTCGGGCAACAGGGTCGTCGTGGCCGAGGATCACTGGCCCGAGGGCGGCGTCGGCGAGGCCGTCCTCTCCGCCCTGGCAGAGGACGGCGGCGAGCCCGTCGAGTTCAGGCACCTGGCCGTCACCAAGATGCCGGGCTCTGGCAAGTCCGAAGAACTCATGAGCTCCCACGGCATAGACGCCGCCCACATAGCCGACGCCGCACGCAGCCTGCTGAACCGGTAGCCATCATCCTGCTATCCCGAGGCCCGGTGAGATCCACCGGGCCCCTTTCTTG
Organism: uncultured Rubrobacteraceae bacterium; assembly: GCA_902805985.1. Lineage (GTDB taxonomy): Bacteria > Actinomycetota > Rubrobacteria > Rubrobacterales > Rubrobacteraceae > Rubrobacter_D. The sequence continues at coordinate 2,068 of CADCUW010000309.1, read as the reverse complement.
GTTCGTCAGGCTTTGAGGTCTTGAGGTTTTGAGGTTTCATGAAGATATCTTCGCCGGTTCGGTGTCTGGTGGTGAGGCTGGGCGATTCGCGGGGGCTCCCGCGCTGCTTGTGGCCTCGTCAGGCGAGTACACCTTGCACCGTTACGAATATTCGCCCGACAACACCACTGCACCCGGCCATCAGCGGGACCAACCATCCTACCCGCGTTCGCTGTGCTCCCACTCCGCCGCAGCCGAGTGTTTGGAGCCTCGTGGGCTTCGCGCGGCGTCCGGGTCGCGAACGATCTGGCGGGCGGCGAGACCGACCACGGACGTAAAGGTCGGGTAGGCGAGCTCCAGGTCGGCGAGTTGCTCGACCGGCATGTCGGCACGCATGGCCGCGGCGGCCAGCTGGACGACCTCGACGGCCTGCTCACCGACGATGTGGGCGCCGAGGACGCGGCGCGAGGAGCGGGAGACGACCAGCTTGCACGAGCCTTCGGGGCGGCCGTCGATCACGCCGCGGTCAAGGTCCGCGTAGGGTACGACGGCCACGGCGCAGTCCGCGTCCCCGACCTCTTCGCGAGCCTGACGCTCCGTGAGGCCCACGCCGGCGTACTCCGGGTCGGTGAAACCGCCGTGCGGCACGATGGCGTGCCGGTAGCCGCGCCCGTCGCCGAGCGCGGCGTTCTCGGCGGCCAGAGCCCCCTCATAGGTCGCGCTCTGGACCAGCATCATGCGACCGGTGACGTCCCCGGCCGCGAAGACGTGCGGGGCGCTCGTCCTGAGCGCGTCGTCCACCGCAACGTAGCCGCGCTCGGCCCGCACGCCAGCGGCGTCGAGGTTCAGCGATCCTACGTTGCCGGGCCAACCGACTGCGAGCACGACGGCTTCCGCCTCAAGCGCACGGGTCTCGTCGTCGTGCGTGTAGAAGAGACGGAGTCTGCCGCCCTCCTTCTCTATGCGTTCGACGCCGCCGATGCCGGTGAGGAGTTCGATCCCACGCCGTTCGAACGCTTCGGCCACCCCGCGCGAGACGGCCTCGTCCTCTCCACCCAGTATTCGGGGTGCCATGTCGAGCATGGTCACGCGAGCCCCGAACGCCGCGAAGACCGAGGCGAGCTGGCAGCCCGTGGCCGCGGCGCCCACCACGACGACCGAGGCGGGCAGGGCCTTCATCGTCCAGATATCACTGTGGGTCAGGGCGTGTTCGCCGCCGGGGAACCCTATCCTGCGCGCGTGCCCGCCGGCGCAGAGGACGAACTTCTCGCCGTGCAACTCTTCCGCACCGTCTAGCGCGAGCGTGTGCGGGTCGGTGAACCGCGCCTCTCCCGCGCGCTCGACGACCCGCACGCCGGCCGTTTCGAGCCTGGCCTTGAGTTGTTTTTTCTCCTGTACCTCGTAGACGATGCGCTGGGTGCGGTTCAGGAGCCGGGCGAAGTCCACGCGGGGCGCTTCACCGATCAGGCCGTAGTCGGCGAACTGTTCGGCGTCGCGCGCGAGCCGGGCCGCGTGGGCGAGCACGCGGGCCGGGACGCAGCCGTCGTTGGTGCAGGTGCCGCCCATGTTCCCGCGCTCGACCAGGGCGACGGAGGAGCCGAGCTCCCTGGCACGCAGCGCCGCGGTGACGCCGGCCGGTCCGCCCCCGATCACGACTATCTCGTGACGTTCTTGAGTCATGCTGCCTCCACGATCATGCGGAGGCCGTCCCGCGGCCTGAGCGTGGCGAGGGCCTCCGCTTCGACGGGTCTGTGCGAGGCTGGGCGGAGCCGGCAGCGGGCGAGGACCGTCGCGAGGACGAGCTGGGCCTCGACGAGGGCCATGCTCTGGCCGATGCACTGGCGCGGTCCGCCGCCGAACGGGAAGTAGGCGAAGCGCGGACGCCCGTTGTCCCGGCCCGGGGCGAACCTCTCCGGGTCGAACGCGTCCGGGCGCTCCCAGAAGTCCGGGTGGCGGTGGAGAACGTAGGGGCTGAGAGACACGAAGGATTTGGCCGGGATACGGTGGCCCAGGATCTCGTCCTCGGCGATTGCCTGGCGGTTGGTGATCCAGGCCGGCGGGTAGAGCCTCAAAGTCTCGTCGACGACCA
>CADCUW010000308.1 GCA_902805985.1 uncultured Rubrobacteraceae bacterium | reverse complement strand
AGGGCGAAGAGGAAGGCCGGCAGGGCAAAGTAGAAGACGAACGTGTTGACGCCGGCGGCGGCTGTGGCGGTGAGGAGATCCAGGCGTCCGGCGGCGTAGCCGCAGAAGATCAGGGCGAAGAACGGCAGCGCGTTGTTCAGGATGGTTTGCAAGGCCCGGACATTGTACGGGCCCGGGACAAAGGGCGCGGCGGGGCATTCAGGTCCTCGCCGGACGGTTCTCCAGGGGACCGGCTGCAGTCGGGTTCGACCGTCGTTGGTCAGCCGGGTCTGGCCGGGACCATCAGTTCTATACTCGTGAGGGGCGTCCCGCTGCTATTGGACGATCAGGCCGGGTGCCAGCTCTCGAACGGGCTCCTGGTGAGCAGCTCTATTCGCCGGACGTCCCAGTTTTTCCTGGGTAGAAGCCCGTTTCGAGTCTTCAGACTCTCGCCCCGGGCCGGGACGAAGGGGGCGTCGCGCCTTTGGCGGTGCGGGCCAACTCCCACGCCAGCAGCGCGGCGCGCGTGAGGCCGGTCGCCAGGATGAGGCCCGAGGCATCTAGCAGCCACCACGCGAGGTCGGGGACGCCGAACATGAGGAGTGACCAGGAACCGATCCACTGCGGGATCGCCATGAGGATCGCGACCGGGACGAGGATCTCGGTGCCCGCGCGCAGCGCGGTCAAGACCACCCTCAACGGCCGGCGTTCGGGCAACCGCCGGCGCAGGCTTCGGTACCACCAGGGCAACCGAAGGGCCGCAGCCAGGATCGGTATCGACAGCGCGAGCAGGACGGCGTCGACGACCAGGTAGGTGCGTCCGATGCTGGGCAGGCCGGTGGGCACCGGTTCCTGTTCGTCGAGCAGCCGCGTGACCCCCGAGGCGATGTAGTCTGTCGGCTCGAGCTCGGAGAGCGGGTTGCTCGAGTTTATTAGCAGCGCCATCGCCCAGCCGTCCTCAGAGAGCACCATCAGCGAGCCGTTGCGCGAGTCGTCGCCGTTGTGCCAGACGGCCGGCACGCCGTAGACCTTACCCTCGATCCAGCCCATCGCGTAGGCGCCGCCCGACCCTCCCGCGACCGGGTTGGCCGGGACCTCGGTGACGGGTCCGGGGGAGTGCAACGTGTCGATCCCCTCCGGCGATAGGATTGAGGTGTTGGCGTAACGTCCGCTGTTCGTGTGCGCGATCAGGTAGTGGCCCATGTCCTCGGCGCTGGCGCTGAGGAAGCCGGCCGGCAGTTGTCCCGGGATGAAGCGGTCCGGGGTGGGGCGGGGCAGGCCGAAGAACCACTGGTGGCCCGCTGCTAGTTCGCCGCGGCCCATGCTCCGCGGCGTCGCGAAGCTGTGGCGCATGTCCAGGGGGTCCAGGATGTGGTGCCGGACGTAGTTGGCGTACGACCGCCCGGAGACTTCTTCGACGACGAGGCCGAGCGCGGCGTAGTTCGCGTTCGAGTACTCGAAGGAGCCGCCCACGGGCCGGTTGGGGGCGACGCCGCGCAGGTCGCGCACGTTCTGCTCCAGGGTCAGCGTGGGATCGGCCAGCGCCGCCGCGTTCGCCTCGCCGGGTATGCCGCTCGTGTGGTAGATGAGGTCGGCCACCGTGATCCGCGCCGAAGCGCCGGCGTCCGTAAGACGGAACCAGGGCAGGTAGCGCCGCACCGGAGCCTGGAGGTCGACCTTACCTCGCTCGACGAGTTGCATGACCGCCATCGCGGTGAACGACTTGGTCGAGGAGCCGATTCGAAATGGCGTCTGCGGCGTGACCGCGCGTCCCCGACCGTCCGCTTCGCCAAAGCCCTTCATATGCACGATCCTGTCGCCGCGAACGACGACGATGGCCGCGCCCGGTACGCCCCGCTCGCGCATCGCGTCCTCGATAAAAGCGTCGACTCGCTCCAGGTCCGGTGCGCCGGTGGGCGTGGCGGCCCTAGCGGACGGTTGAACCAGGGCGAGGATCAGAACGGATATGCCGACCGCGCCCAGCAAGATCGCGACCCTCTTCGAACGTGCTCCCACGGTACCGACCCCTTCTGGACGTATGCAGGACTGCAAGATGAATCTATGCCGGAGCGCACCGCGGGGCCTCGGTCTGAAGAAGGAAAGTGCCTACGCCCAGGGGAGCAAGTTCGCGGAAGCCCGGGTTATTCGCCTCTGTGCGCCAATCCTGCAGTGGACATCCGGCACGCGGGCCTGTCGCGGTCGTGAAACCAGGGTTCTACCCTTCGCGGTGAGATCCTGGTCCGGGAACCGGTCCGTCCAGTGTTATCCCCTGCGCGGGGGGTCTCCGCGCAGGATCTTGACCACGGCCCGGAGGCTCACCAGCGCCCAGACACCTTCGAGCAGGATAAAGCCGAGCTGGACCTCCACCACGGCGACGACAACCAGGATCGCGGACCCGATCAGGTTAGCTAGCTGGTACGGGAGGTTGTCCAACTCGACCTTCCCGAGCTGGTTCGCCCCGTAGGCTACGAGTATGGCGAGCGCGCCCACCACCGAGATCGCCTGCAGCAAACGGACTCCCTACCTGGACCGCGGTCCGGGCCCGCCGCGCAGGATGATGAAGGCGCCCCACAGGCTGATGAGCGACCACGCTCCCTGGAGGAAGATGAATCCTACCTGGCCGTCGATCACAGCGACCGCCGTCAGGATCGCGGCCCCGACGAAGTTGGCCAGCGCGTAAGAGAGACGCCCCGGATCCACCCAGCCGAACTGGTCGGCCGCGAACGCCCCGAGCACGGCCAGCGCCCCGACTATGGACACGACCTGCAACAGGGGAAGCCCGAACACCTACGCCGTGACCCGTACTCCGGCGCCCTCCACGCCCCCGCCGAGCAGCCGGACGAGCAGGCCACCGCCGGACGGCACGTACCCCGCGTCATCCCGCGTCTCCACGCCGCTCATGAAGCCTCCAGTGCCTGCTCCAGGTCCCCTGGGGCGAACTTGGACACTCATCCAACCTTCGTCGAGTACTGCTTCAACCTTATGCGCCTGCGCTGGTCCATCCAACCGAGTATATCGTCGGGCCGTCAATAGCAGGGGTTCTTGACGCGGGTTTGCGGCTCCGTTACGCTCGGAAGGTCAAAAGTTAGGGAAGATGCATGGTGGCGGAAGGGAGAAGTTTTATCTGGCGGTGGCGCGTGCCTTGCGGCGGGGAACAACGGAGGTGGAATCTGGGGTGGACGGCGCTCTTCGAGGGGTCTTACAGGGATTTGATGGAGACGGAGGCGTAAGGGATGGCAGGCGAATACATACTGGCGATAGACCAGGGGACCACGTCGAGTCGGGCGATAGTCTTCAACCACGATTCCGCGACGGTGGGTGAGGCACAGCAGGAGTTCACGCAGCACTATCCGAGGCCCGGTTGGGTCGAGCACGACGCCAACGAGATCTGGGACGTAACCCTCGGCGTGATGCGTCAGGCGCTCCAGGATGCAGGCGTCCAGCCGGGAGACATAGCCTCCATCGGGATCACCAACCAGCGCGAGACGGTCGTCATGTGGGACAGGAGCACCGGCGAGCCCGTCCACAACGCCATTGTCTGGCAGGACAGGCGCGGGGCCCAGATCTGCACCGAGCTCGCTGAGCAGGGCTACGGCGACATGGTCTCGGGCAAGACCGGCCTCGTCATCGACGCCTACTTCTCCGGCTCCAAGGTCAAGTGGCTCCTGGACAACCAGGACGGCCTCAAGGAGCGGGCGCAGAACGGCGAGATCGCCTTCGGCACCATAGACACGTGGCTGATCTACAAGCTCACCGGGGGCCAGGAGCACGTCACAGACTACACGAACGCCTCCAGGACCCTCATGTACAATATCTTCGACCTCAAGTGGGACGACGATCTCCTCGAGATGCTCGGCGCACCGAAGGAGATGCTCCCGGAGGTCAGGCCCAGCTCCTACGTCTACGGTAACACCGACGCCGGCGTCTTCGGCGCCGAGGTCCCCGTGGCAGGAGTTGCCGGCGACCAGCAGGCCGCCCTCTTCGGCGAGGTAGCCTTCGAGAAAGGCCTCACCAAGAACACCTACGGCACGGGCTCCTTCGCCCTCATGAACACGGGCACCGAGCCCATCAGGAGCGAGCGCCAGATGCTCACCACCATCGCCTGGGGCATAGGCGACCAGCCCGTCGAGTACGCGCTGGAGGGCGCTATCTTCATCACGGGAGCGGCCGTCCAGTGGCTCCGCGACGGCCTGGGCATCATCAAGGACGCCGCCGAGACCGAGGAGCTCGCCAGCAGCCTCGACTCCAACGACGACGTGTACTTCGTGCCCGGGCTCGTCGGGCTCGGGGCGCCGCACTGGGACTCCTACGCCCGCGGGACCATCGTGGGGCTTACGCGCGGCTCGACGAAGGCGCACCTGGCGCGGGCGGCGCTCGAGGCCATGTGCTACCAGACCCGCGACGCGGTCGAGGCCATGCAGGCGGACTCGGGGGAGAAGATCCCGACCTTCAAGGCCGACGGAGGCGCCGCCGCCAACCGCTGGATGATGCAGTTCCAGGCGGACATCCTCGGCGTGCCCGTCGAGGTGCCGGAGACCCTGGAGACCACCGCCCTCGGCGCGGCCTACCTCGCGGGCCTGGCGGTCGGCTTCTGGCAAGACCAGGAGGAGCTGAAGACCCGCTGGCGCCTCAGGCGCCGCTACGAGCCGCAGATGGGCGAGGAGGAGCGCGAGCGCCTCTACGGCAGGTGGCAGGAGGCCGTTGCCCGCTCCAAGGACTGGGCCCAGGAAGCCGTCGAATCCCCGCTGGCCTGACGAGGGCCTGAAAGGAAAACGATGAAGAAGCTCATCAACGCCCCGGAGCGGGTGGTCGAGGAGATGCTCCGGGGCATGGAGCTCGCCCACGGTGGCATGCTACGCCTGCTCCCCGACAACGGCGTCATCCTCAGGGCCGACGCCCCCGTGCAGGGGAAGGTTGCCCTCGTCTCAGGCGGCGGCTCGGGCCACGAACCAGCCCACGGCGGATACGTCGGCCCCGGCATGCTGGATGCCGCCTGCGCCGGCTCCGTCTTCACCAGCCCGACCCCGGACCAGATGCTCGAGGCCACCAAGGCCGTAGACGGGGGCGCGGGCGTCTTCTACGTCGTCAAGAACTACACCGGCGACGTCCTCAACTTCGAGATGGCCGGGGAGCTTGCCGAGGCCGAAGGCATCCAGACCGACTACGTGGTCACAAACGACGACGTGGCCGTCGAGGACTCGACGTTCACGAGCGGACGGCGCGGGATCGCGGGCACCATCTTCGTGCACAAGATCTGCGGCGCCGCCGCCGACGACGGCAAGGACCTGGCCGGCATCAAGGAGCTCGCCGAGAAGGTCAACGGGAACGTCCGCTCGATGGGCATGGCGCTGACGAGCTGTACGCCGCCCGAGAGCGGGGAGCCCATCTTCCAGATC
>CADCUW010000307.1 GCA_902805985.1 uncultured Rubrobacteraceae bacterium | reverse complement strand
TGGACTTTATCGAGGCGGTGCGCGAGATCCACGCGACCCTCCCCCACGCCAGGACCTCGGGCGGCATCTCGAACGTCTCGTTCTCGTTCCGGGGCAACAACCCGGTGCGCGAGGCGATCCACGCCGTTTTCCTCTACCACGCCATAGAGGCGGGCCTGACGATGGGCATCGTCAACGCCGGCCAGCTCGCCGTCTACGACGACATAGACGAGGAGCTGCGCGAGGCCGTCGAGGACATCGTCCTCAACCGCCGCGACGACGCCACGGAGCGCCTGCTGGAGCTCGCGGAGAGATACAAGGACCAGGGCGAAGAAGCCGAGGAAGAGGCGCAGGAGTGGCGGTCGTGGCCGGTCGAGAAGCGGCTGGAGCACGCGCTCGTCAAGGGGATCGCGGAGTTCGCCGAGGAGGACACCGAGGAGGCGCGCCAGAGGGCGGAGCGCCCGCTCGACGTGATCGAGGGCCCCTTGATGGACGGGATGAACGTGGTCGGGGACCTCTTCGGGGCTGGCAAGATGTTCCTGCCGCAGGTCGTCAAGAGCGCGCGCGTGATGAAGAAGTCGGTGGCGTACCTGATACCTTTTATCGAGCAGGAGAAGGGCGAGGCCCGCAAGCCGAACGGCACGGTCGTGATGGCGACCGTGAAGGGCGACGTCCACGACATCGGCAAGAACATCGTGGGCGTCGTGCTCCAGTGCAACAACTTCGAGGTCATAGACCTCGGGGTGATGGTGCCCGCGGCCAAGATTCTCCAGACGGCGAAAGACAGAGGCGCCGACATCATCGGGCTCTCCGGGCTCATCACGCCCTCGCTAGACGAGATGGCCCACGTCGCGAGCGAGATGCAGCGGGAGGGCTTCGAGCTTCCGCTCCTGATCGGGGGCGCCACAACCTCCCAGACGCACACGGCGGTCAAGATAGCTCCCGGCTACGAACAGCCCGTCATCCACGTCAAGGACGCCTCCCGCGCCGTCGGCGTGGTCCAGAACCTCGTGACCGAGAACAAGAAGGACGATTACGCCGCCGGTATCGCCGCCGAGTACGAGGAGGTCCGCCGCAAGCACGCCGGGCGCCGCTCGAAGACGAAGCTCGCCACGCTGGAGCGGGCGCGGGCGAACGGGGCGAAGATAGACTGGGCCGGCTACGAGCCGCCGCAGCCGAACGTGCTCGGCGTGCGGACTTTCGAGGATTACCCGCTGGAGGAGCTCCGGCCCTACATAGACTGGACGCCGTTCTTCCACTCCTGGCAGCTAAAGGCGAGCTACCCCCGCATCCTCGACGATCCCGAGAAGGGCGAGGAGGCGCGAAAGCTCTTCGCCGACGCCGAAGCGCTCCTCGACCGCATCATCGAGGAGAGATGGCTCACCGCCCGCGCCGTCTTCGGCCTCTTCTCCGCAAACGCCCTGCCGAACGACTCGCTGGAGGTCTACACGGACGAGACCAGAAGGGAGGTGCTGACCACGCTAAACCTCCTCCGCCAGCAGAAGCAGAAGCCCCCAGGCCGCCCGAACCGCTCTCTGGCTGACTTTGTCGCGCCGAAGGCGTCGGGCCTCGAAGACCACGTAGGGCTCTTCGCGGTGACGGCCGGCATCGGGGCGGACGAGGCGGCGCGCCGGTTCGAGGACGAGAACGACGTCTACAACGCGATCATGGTAAAGGCGCTCGCCGACCGGCTCGCCGAGGCCTTCGCGGAGCTGCTGCACCGCCGGGTGCGCACGGAGTTCTGGGGCTACGCAACCGACGAGGACCTCGACACCGAAGCCATTATCCGGGAGGAGTACCGGGGCATCAGGCCGGCCCCAGGCTACCCGGCCTGCCCCGAGCACACTGAGAAGCGCACCATCTGGAACCTGCTGGAGGCCGAGGAGAACGCCGGCATCTCCCTGACCGAGAGCTGCGCGATGACGCCGGGGGCGGCGGTCAGCGGCTACTACTTCTCCCACCCCGAGTCCACGTACTTCGGGGTTGCAGAGGTCGGGCGCGACCAGGTCATCGACTACGCCGGGCGCAAGGGCTGGACGCTCGAGGAGGCCGAGAAGTGGCTTGGCCCGAACCTGGCCTACGAGCCCGGGAAATCGGAGGGGGAAGGCGCCACGGAGGTCCCACAGGCGAGGAGCAAGGCCGCCAAGTAAGGACTTTCGCTTGGCACACGCCTCCCGAGGCGCCCGCCGGCAGACTTCGGGCTCCTGGTCTTCAGGGATCTGCCGGGGCGTCGCGGGATGGCATCCTGCTCCCGAGCGCGCCGGCGGAGAAGAGCGCGAGGGCGCAGCCAATGGGGAAGAGAAGTTCGTTGAGCCCCCGGGGAGACGAGGGCTGCCGGGGGCACGGGTCCGGGTGCGGCGCCGACCGTCAGGGCCGGGATCGCGCCGCCGAACAAGATCCCGACCGCAAGCCCCGTCAGGACGTGGGCGAGGACTCCCCCCCAGGCACGGGTCCAGATCCAGCCGACCAGCAGCCCGAGGCATCCGTACTCGATACCCTTTATGAGGGCGAGCAGCATCGGCGAGGCCGCGCCGCGCCTTGGGCGCCGGCGAGGTCAAGCGCCTCGAGGGTCCCCTTGTGGCCGCTCCTGGACACCTCGAAGGCGAGGGGCGCGGCCAGGAACCCGAAGAAGTCCATCGCCGGGACCCGGATCTTCGAGAGCGTCTTCCCCACCGCGAGGCCCACGCACACGAAGGCGGCCCAGGTGACGTTCCTGACCAGGTCCGCCACGAGCGACTTGAGCCCCAGCACTTCTCCAAACCCGGCGGCGAGCAGGAGCAACAACGCCTCCATAGCCAGGCGGAGCGCAACCGCCAGCCACGCCACGCGCAACAGCGTGACGGCCGCGTTTTGGGGCACGGTCTTGGCCCCGGACACGACCTCTTCTCCCGCGGAAGAACCTTGCGTGCCGGTTGGTGTCATCGGTGCGTGCCGCTGTACGTGTGCTCGGCGTACGTGTCGCTTGCCGTACACAGGGCAAGGCCCGCAGGGGGAACCCTACATCCCCCGTTTAGCGTAGATTCGGGAGGCGCTCCGGACGCCGGCCGGCATTACTCGAAACGGACCTCCTCGAAACCCAGGGTGGTAACGAAGGCGCGGATGGACTGCTCGGCGTTCGTCTCGGCGGTGTCGAGGATATCGTTCTCGCGGGCGGCGGCTTCGAGCCTCTCCTCCGCCGTGGCGCGGGCCTCCTCGACGAGGTCGTCGTCGGGGCGCACGTTAAGGGGGCTGTAGTCGCGGTCGTAGACGCGGGTGTTCTCCTCGTCGAGGCTCACGGAGAGGACTTCGGGCTCGGGCAGGCGGATGGTAACGGTCTCCTCCCGGACCACGACGTCGTTCTCGCCGAGGTCGGCGAGGTCCACGCCCGCCTCCACGTCGCCGGACGCGACCAGCAGGACCCTCTCGCCGGAGAACATGCGCTCAAAGAAGTCCCCGCCGCTCTCGCGCGTCACGATGATCGACTCGGTAACGCGCACGGTGGCGAGCCTGTCGAGGCCCCGCACGCCTTCCACCACGACGGGAGACGTCTCGGTCTGCGCCGGCCTCTCGGCGAGGAGCGGCCCGATCAAGGGCATCCTCTCGGCGAAGTCGAAGCGGCTGATCCCGACACCGATGCCGACGCTCAACACGACGATGACGAGCGCCAGCACGAGCGTCGTCGCGAAACCTCCGCCTTTCTTGCCCAAGACCAACCTCCCCGCAAGAGAAAGAAGAATACCTGTGGATTATATCCCGGCGCGGGGAGAGGGGCTTCACGGAGCGGGTTCTAACGGAACTCGGGCAGGATCTCCCGGCCGAAGAAGTCGAAGAAGGCTTTCTGGTTCGGGCCTATCTGCTGCACGTAGACCTCGTCGTAGCCGGCGTCTGCGAACTGGCGGAGCATCCCGCGGTACTTCTCGGGATCCGGGCCGCAGGGGACGGCCTCGGCCATCATCTCCTCCGTGACCAGTTGCGTGGCCTGCTCGAAGTGCCGCGGCGTCGGCAGGACCTGGGCCAACTCCCCCGGAAGCCCCTCGTTGGGCCAGGTGCGGTGCGCCGTCCTGACGCACTCGGCCTCGTCGTCCCCGTAGCAGACCTTGAAGGCGCTGTGGGCGGGCTTGTCCCCGCCGCCCGAGGAGCGGAAGAGCTCCAGAAGCTCCGCGTCAGGGCCGACGTTGACGTAGCCGTCCCCGATGTCCGCCGCGAGCTCTACGGCCTTCGGCCCGAAGCCGGAGACGAGGATCGGCGGCGGCTCGTCCGGCAGGGTGTAGATTCTCGCGTTCTCGACGACGTAGTGCCGGCCCTCGTAGTCCTTCGTGCCGCCCTCCCACAAGAGGCGCATGACCTCTACCGACTCCTCCAGCATCTCCAGCCTGACGTCGGCGGAAGGCCACGCGTCACCGAGGATATGCTCGTTCAGCGCCTCGCCGGAGCCGATGCCGAGGTTGAAGCGTCCCCCGAGCATCACGGCCGAAGTAGCGGCGGCCTGGGCGATGATCGCCGGGTGGATGCGGAACGTCGGGCACGTCACGGCGGTCGTCACGGGGAGCGAGGTGGTCTGGGAGAGCCCCCCGATCACACTCCACACGAACGGGCTGTTCCCCTGCGCCTCGACCCACGGGTGGTAGTGGTCGCTGATCCAGAGCGCCTCGAAACCCGCCTCCTCGGCCATTCGCGCCTGCTCCACCAACGCCCCAGGCCCGAACTCTTCGCACGAAAGAAAGTACCCGATCTTCATTAGGACTCCCAAAGTAGAGAACCGTAGCTTCGTCAGAGTACCCCGAAGGAAGAGGCTTTAGGCATGAGGTTTTGAGGTTCGAGGTTTCAAGTTCGAGGTGTCAAGGTAACTGTAGCGACCTCCTTCCGACCATAGAAACCCCCGCAAGGCAGAGGTAGGTGTGGAGATAGCGAACTTCTAAAGGACCTGCAGCTTCGCCTACTCCGGCAAGAACCTGGTGCCGAGAACCTCAAAACCTTCTAACCCTGTATGTTCGTCTGCTTCCAGCGAGTGTGCGTCCCGAGGTTCTCGGCTTCGGGGAACTCTTCGCCCTTCGCCAGTTGGACCCGGATCGGGGGGAGCATCGTCCCCCGGTCGCAGACGAAGGTTCCGGAGAACGGGGCCTTGTCGCCGGGTGCGTAGGTGGGGCCGTAGTGCCGGTAGCGGGCGAGGATGTCGTCCAGGTTCGCCATCACAGGGTCACCGCGCGGGCCTCGTTGAAGCCGGGGGTCTGCAGGAAGGTCTTGAGGACGTCGACGGTGACGGGCTCGTCGACGGTGACGGCCATCGCGGCGCGGGAGCCGGGCTCGCCGCGGCCAACGGCCATGTTGCCGATGTTGATGCCGTGCTCACCGAGTATGGAGCCGGCCCGGCCGATCATGCCTGGGACGTCCTCGTTGCGGATAAAGAGCATGTGCCTCTCCGGGACCACGTCGAAGTCGTAGC
>CADCUW010000306.1 GCA_902805985.1 uncultured Rubrobacteraceae bacterium | reverse complement strand
CTTCGGCCTGATCGGCTTCGTCTTCGCCGCCGTGTTGGGGTTGCTGCTTCTCGTCGGAATCATACGTTCAGGGCGACTGTAGGCCCCTCGCTCCTTCGTCGCTCGCGGCACGGCGCTCAGCACTTTTAGGCCTTCTGCTCGTGGGGCGAAATCCGGTGCTCTGAGAAGATGCCCGCGGGAGGCGAACGGGTTTACGGACGGCGGTTTCGAGGAAGAACGTCTGGCTGACGGTGCCCGCCAGGGCACGTGCCGCGAGCGACGAAGGAGCGAGCATGGACCAGATGCGCAGTGAGATCCTCAAGACCATACCCTACGGCTTCTACATCACGGGCGTGGTGGGTGCTGACGGGGAGGCGAACGGGTTTACGACCTGCTGGGTCTCGCAGGTCTCCTTCGAGCCGCAGCAGGTCGTGGTCGCCGTCCGCAAGGACCAGCACACCCACGAGCTCATGGAGCAGGGCGGCGTCTTCTCCCTGAACTTCCTCGACACGGAGCAGGAGGACCTGGCCAACCGCTTCACCCGGCCTCTCGCGCCGGAGAACGGCACGGTTGGCGGCGCGGCCTACGTCAAGGGAGAGACGGGGGCACCGCTCTTCGAGGACGCCTTCGCCCACCTCGAATGCCGCGTGGTCGGAAAGATGGAGGCCGGGGATCACACCGTCTACCTCGGCGAGGTCGCCGCGGCGAACCTGCGCCGCCCCGCCGACATCCTCACCGACCTCGACACCCCCATGGAGTACGGGGGCTGAACGACCCCGCCTAAAGCCCCCGACTGCGACGGCCGAGAAATAAGAGGACCGAACGCGGCTACGAAAGCGGGGCTAATATGGGCGATGGCATCGCGGCGAGGGGCTTGTCCGACGGGACTACCGGACAGGCGGGCCGGCTCCCGCGGCTCCTCACGGACGGGCGGGGTTTCACGCTCGTGGAGTTGCTCGTCGTGGTCGTCATCATCGGGATACTGGCCGCGATCTCGATCCCAACCTATATCGGCCAGCAGGACCGGGCCAAAGATACCGCAGCCGGGGCCCAACTCCGCACCGCCGCCACCGCCCAGCAACTCCACTACGCGGAGGAAGGGGCCTACGCCGAGGACGCGGAAGCCCTGGAAGCCTACGGTTTCAGGCAGGGTGAGCAGGTAGTGGCCGTGTCATCCGGCGGTACGGACGACTCTTACTGCATGGAGGCCACGGGCGGCACCGGGGATTTCAACATCACACAGGACCTCGGCAGGCCCGAGCCCGGAGGGTGCTGAAGAATCCACCGGGCCTCCGATCGAGGTCCCGTACACCCTTCGCGTGGAGATCGCCCGGAACTTTCGTTAACATGACCGAGGGCCGGCGGCGAACTTGGAGGGGGAGCCGCCGCCCCTCGTTCTCCGATACACCGTCGATCCGGGAAGGTCGCGGCATCGGAACCCGCGCCCAACCACGGTTCGTGGAACCTTACGTTCAGGCCCGCGCCATCGGCGGCGGGGACTCTTCCTCGGTTACGGTCGCGGCCTCCTGTAGCGCCACGTCCGCGGCCAGGCGCAGCATCCTGGCGCGGATCGCCGTCGGGTAGTTGCCCGCGGGTCCGTCCTCCCCCTCCAGCTCCCCGGCCGCCGCCTCCAGGCGCTCGGCCACCCTGTCTGCGAACTCTTCGTGCAACAATGCGCGTTCCCCCCAACACGGCCGAACCGGGTCGGCCCGTCGCTTGCTCGCGAGGCGTCCGTCGGCCTCTCCAGCATCGGACGAGACCTGACCTTACTCGCCAGAGACGAGGTTTCAACCTAGGGGACGCGTGAAGACGCCGGCCGCGAGAGCGGCCGGCGTCGGCGGGGACGATTGTACATTTGGAACGGATTCGGGCTAGGAGAAAGCCCGTCCTGGCGTCTGCTCCGGGCTCCGGAGGGCTAGGCCGGCCTCTCCTCGGCCAGCATCTCGCGCACCCGCCGGCCGTCGCGGTGGCCCCGGTAGTACGCGAGCCGCTCCCGGTAGCCATCCCAACCGGCAAGGTTCGAGTTCGAGAGGAAAAGCTCCGCGGGGCCGAACCGCCCGTCTTCCCAACCGTTCCTGTAGGCCGGGTCCTCCCTGCGAACACCCAACTCCCTGACCGCCTGCTCCTGGATCATCCCCGCTCCTTATCTCGCGCCCGCCGTCTTACGAGCATTATGTAAGCACAACGAATTCACAAATAAAAGATCTGAGTTAACGAATTTAAATAAAAGTTACAACAACGCCATATACAGGGCCAGCCGACGGCCTCTTACGGCGCCTCTTGTGTTTATTGTGACTTCGACGCGGTCTTGAGGGCGGCGCGGCGGGCGAGGGAGAGGACGAAGAGGACGGCGCCGAGGAGCGCAGGGAGGACGAGGCCGGAGAAGACGGCGGCGCCGGTCCAGAACGCGAGGGCGAGTATGGCGCTGTCGAGGGCGCCGGGGGGTGGCGGGGTGCGGGTGCGTCCGACGGAGAGGAGCAGGGCGGCGGAGACGGCGCCGGAGAGCAGCCATCCGGCGAAGTTGCTGAGGGGTACGCCGTAGTAGGGGCCGCCTTCGGGCCAGATCCAGAACCCCAGGGCGGTGGCTCCGGGGTCTAGCACGGCGTCTATCAGGACGAGAAGGAGGGCGGAGAGGACGATTCGCGGGGCCAGGCGTCCCGGGGTCCACGCGGCGGCGACCGCCCCGATCACGAGCGGGACGTAGGTGACGGGCAAGAGGTACGGTACCAGCCCGAGGAACCGGGGGCCGAGGGCGTCGTCGTAGAAGAAAGCCCCGTAGGGAAACCCGGTGACGACGCCCACGGACTCTATGGCGTAGGCGAAAGCGGAGACCGCGAGGACCGAGAGGGCGGCCCTCCTGGGGCCGAGGTGGGCGAAGAGGGCTACGAGGGAAGGGAGGGCTATCAGGACGGTCGAGGCATAGGAGCCGACGCTCGCGCCCGGCACGTCAGGGAAACGGGTCGCGAAGAAGGCGGCGAAGAAGGCGGCGGCCGAGGCGAGCAGCAGTGGGCGCGGCGTGGGGTGGAGGGCGTGTGAGAACACGCGCATATCTTAGAGGGTAAGGCAGGATAGCGCTGGTATATTTGGGCCGTGATCAGGCGCCTAGTACACATATCGCGGCCGGTGCTCTGGATCAACACCGTGGGTCCCGCGACGGTGGGGATGTGGCTCGCGGGGGAACTGTGGAGTTGGGAGGCGCTTCCGGTACTCCTCTGGCTCACGCTGCCGTTCAACCTCCTGATCTACGGCGTCAACGACGTCTTCGACCAGGAGACCGACGCCAAGAACCCCCGCAAGGGTACCCTCGAAGGCGCCCGCATCTCCCCAGACGAGGTACGTCTCATAGCCTCGGGCGTCGTCGTCTTGAACGTCCCGTTCCTCGCGTATTTCGTCCCGTTCCTACCCCTCGCGGCGACGCTCTGGATGGCCCTCTACGCCCTGGTCTTCGTCGGATACTCGGCCCCGCCGGCCCGCTTTAAGGCCCGCCCCTACCTGGACTCTTTGAGCAACGCGGCCTACGCTTTCCCGCTGGTCTTCGTGGCGCTGGCCCTCGGAGATACGCCCGTTTGGCCCGCCGCCGTCGGCCTGATGGCGTGGAGCGCGGCCAAGCACACCTTCGACGCCGTCCAGGATATAGACGAGGATCGGGAATCAGGCATCGCGACGACGGCCGTCAGGCTCGGTCCCGGGGGCGTGGTCTTCTGGAGCGGTTCGCTGTGGGCGCTCTCGACCGTGTGCTTCGCCCTCGTGAACGTACCCGTCGCCCTCGTGAACGCCGCCATCGCCGGCTACCTGCTCTCCGTCTTGTACAGAAACCCCGTACCGCGGACCGGGCACCGGCTCTACCCCCTCTCCATAGCCTTTCCCTACGTCGCGGGGACCGTGGCGGGCGTGCAGCTCGTGGGCGCCCTCTCTTTAGGGGCCTACCCGTGAGCCGGGTCGTGGTCGTAGGCGGCGGCATCGGGGGGCTCGCAGCGGCGGCCCTGCTCGGCCGCGCCGGTCACGAGGTCACTCTGCTCGAGGCGAACGACTGGCTCGGGGGCAAGAGCCGTCGCGTCGAGCTCGACGGACGCCGGATGGACACGGGCCCCTCCCTCGTCACCTTCCCCGGCGTCTGGGAGGAGCTGCTGCGCCGCTGGGACTCTTCCGGCGAACCCGGCGAGGCCGCCGACATCTCATCGCTGGAGTTGCGCCGGATGCCGGAGGTCGGGCGCTACCACTACCGCGGCGATTCGGTCTCGCTGCCGGTCGAGGAGGGGCATCCCTGGAAGGACGCGTGGGACCGGTTCGCGCAGATACACGGGGGGTTCGGGCCGCAGGTAACGCGGCTCCTCACGGCGGACCCCATCGACCGGCGGACGCTCCCCGCGCTCGGCGGGCTCCTGCGGGCCTACGGGAGGAGACTGACGACCCGCTCTTACCTCGACGGCCTCCCGTGGCTGCCCGAGGGCTTGCGCGAGGTCATAGCCATCCACACGCTCAACGCGGGGGTCTCCCCCGACCGCACGCCCGCCCTCTACGCGAGCATGCCGGCCGTGATGGCCCAAGACGGGGTCTTCGCGCCCGAGGGCGGCGTCTACGAGATCGTCCTCGCCCTCGAACGGCTCGCCCGCCGGGCCGGGGTCGAGGTGCGCGCCGGGGAGGCGGTATTTTCGATCTCCGCCAACAAGGTCCTCACGGAAGGGGCGACGTACCCGGCGGAGGCCGTGGTCGGCGGGCTCGACGCCGGACGGCTGGACGGGTTGATCGGTGCCGGCAGGAGAGAGACCGGCAAGAGGCTCTCCTGCTCCGGGGTGGCGGTGTACGCGGCGCTAGAAGAAGAGCTGCCGGCGTCCATCCCACCCCACAGCGTCGTGCTGCCCTCGGACCCCGCGGCGCTCCACGCGAGCCTGGAGGCGGGGAGGGAGCCCGAGGAGACAATGGCTTTCGTGAACCACTACCGGGCCGGCGAGGTCTACCCGAACGACGGCGGGACGCTCGCGCTCCTGTTGACCGCGCCCGCCAACGGCCGGGAGTACGATCTCGAAGACCCGTTCGTCGAGCGGGAGGTCGAACGCATCTCGCGGGCGGTCGGGCTACGGGGGCCGGCGACGGCCCATTTCGGGGAGCACGTCGTTCTGGACCCCGGGTACTTCGGGGAATGGGGAAGCGTGGGCGGGGCGCTCTACGGGGAGGCGCGACCCTTCTGGAGGAGCGGGCCGCTGCACCGGCCGCGGTACAACGACAGGCGGCGTCCGTGGCTCTGGCGGGTCGGGGCTTCGGTGCATCCGGGAGGCGGCATACCGGCCGTGCTCGGGGGAGCCATGATCTCGACGGGCAGGCTGATACGGTTTCTGGCTAAATAGTCCGTGCAGGGCCAACAGTCCGGGCAGGGCCAACGCCGCAACGCAGGAGGGATCTATATGAACCTCGGAAACCAACG
>CADCUW010000305.1 GCA_902805985.1 uncultured Rubrobacteraceae bacterium | reverse complement strand
ACTTTATCCTCGCCGAGTTCACGGCGAAGCACGTCAAGGTTGTCCTCACGGGCGAGGGCGCGGACGAGATCTTCGCGGGCTACGAGTACCTGGAGGATTTCCGGACGGAAAGAGACCTTCACACCGAGCTCGTCCGGACCATCGAGGGGCTCCACGACCTGAACCTGCAGAGGGCCGACCGCGTCACGATGGCCCACGGGCTCGAAGCGCGGGTGCCTTTCCTTGAGCTCGACATGATCTCGCTCGGGCTCTCCCTCCCCGCCGGTTGGAAGCTCGCGGGCGAGGACCAGCCGGAGAAGCGCCTCCTTCGCCAGGCCTTCGAAGGCTGGCTGCCGGACGACTTCCTCTGGCGCAAGAAGGCCCAGTTCGGCGACGGCTCTGGTGCCGCCTCCGTCCTGCAAGACCGGATGGAGGAGTCCGTCACCGAGGAGGAGTTCGACCGGGAGCGCCACGACGTCGAGCCGGGGCTGCGCACCCGCGAGGAGGTAGCGTACTACCGCATCTTCGCCGAAGAGCTCGGCGAGATCCGTCCCAAGCGCACGATCAGCCGCTTCGCGACAGCCTGAGCCGGCGGTTGACCCCGGGTATGGGGAGGACATCCATGCGCCTTGCGCCCCGCCTGAGCCCCGGACGGTATTGTTCTCGCTTGCGCCGATGTGGGAAAGCCTCTAGCATGTGCCTATCCATATTATCCATATTTTAAGATGCGATTCTGGGGTATTGCATCGAGAAAGGGGGGCACGAGTGTCCAATACGCAAATCGAAGGGGAGCAAGCCCGGAGGGATGGGTCCCCCCAGGGAGACGGACAGGCACAGCAATTCGGGACGGTGTTCTACATAACGGTCGCCATCTCGGTCCTGTTCGTGCTAGCCGGCGTGTTCTTCACGGAGCCCTTCGGCAACGCGCTCGCGACGGTCGTGGGTTGGATCACCGAAGGTCTCGGCTGGCTGTACATGCTCATGACGAGCTTCTTTCTCGGGTTCGCCATCTGGCTGGCCCTCTCGCGCTACGGCAAGATCCGTCTGGGCCGGCCGGACGACAGACCCGAGTTCGGCTACTTCGCGTGGTTTGCCATGCTCTTCCAGGCGGGGATGGGCATCGGCCTCGTCTTCTGGAGCGTCTCCGAGCCCGTCACGCACTACGCCGATCCGCCCCTCGGCATGGCCCAGCCCGAGACGGCGGGGGCCGCCTCGCTGGCCTTGCAGACCGCGTTCTTCCACTGGGGGCTGCACCCGTGGGCGATCTACGCCGTCGTCGGCCTCGCCGTCGCCTACTTCAGCTACCGCAGGGGCATGACCAACCTGCAGATCAGCACCGTCTTCCGCCCCCTGATCGGCGACCGCGTGGACGGACCTTTAGGCAAGGCTATAGACATCATCGCCATCCTGGCCACCCTATTCGGCGTCGCCGTCTCCTTAGGGCTCGGCACGCTCCAGATCGACGCGGGCCTCGGCGAGGCCTTCGGCCTTCCAAGCGGGGTGGGCCTGCAGATGGGCATCATCGCCGTCACCGCCGTCGCATACATGCTCTCGGCGTCGACCCCGATCAACAAGGGGGTCAACATCCTGAGCCAGACGAGCATGTTACTGGCCTTCGTCTTGCTCGTCTACTTCCTTATCGTCGGCCCCACGCTCCTGCAGCTGAACACCTTCACGCAGGAGACCGGCGGCTACCTGGCCAACCTCATCCCCCGGAGCTTCGACATGGCCGCCTTCGAGCCGCAAGAAGCGACGTGGCTCGCCGACTGGACGATCTTTTTCTGGGCGACGTGGATCGCCTGGGCCCCCTACGTGGGCGTCTTTGTCGCCCGCATCTCCCGCGGACGCACCATCCGGGAGTTCATCCTCGGGGTGATGATCGCCCCGACCATCTTCTCCATGATCTGGTTCTCCGTCTTCGGGGCGGCGGGCATCCAGGCCGACAACCAGACGAACGGGGCGATAAGCTCGGCCGCCGGGAACAGCGAGGCCCTCGGGCTGTTCGCGTTCCTCGGCCAGAGCCCGCTCTTCCTGCTCACGTCGGTTTCGATGATTTTCCTGGTCTGGATCTTCTTCGTCGCCGGCGCGGACGCGGGGACCATCGTGCTCGGCAGCATGTCCGCCGGCGGCGCCCCTGACCCGAAGAGGAGGATCAAGCTCACCTGGGGTGTGATCATGGGGGCGCTCGCGGCGATCCTGCTCCTGGTCGGGGGGCTCGACGCGCTCCAGAACGGGGCCATCCTGGCCGCCACGCCGTTCGCCATACTCATGTGCCTGATGTGCTGGTGCCTGTACAAGACCCTCCGCTCCGATTACAGGGACGAAAGGGAGCAGATAAGGCAGATCATGGCCCATGACCAGAACGTCGAGAAGAGCCAGATGCAAGAGATCATGCGCCGTCACGAGGCCGGTGAACCCGTGCGCCAGCGGGCGGGAGACCGAGACGGATAGACGGGACGGACCGCTGACGATTCCGAGGCGGCCCCGCCGTGGCCGCCGGGTTCGGATGCTTGCGGATCAAGCCCCCGCGATGGGTTGCCTGTCGGGCGTGGCGGCGGTCTCGTCGGCGTCCGGGGTGAGCTCCCGGATTATTTCGAGAAAGGATTGCAGGTTCGAGGAGGGACAGTCGCGCCGCCAGGCCGCGACCAGCTCGAGCACCGGCGCCGGGTCTCGCAGGGGCTTGAAGATCACGTCGTGGGGCCGGTACCCGGAGACCACCGGCTTGGCGACGATGCCGACCCCGATGCCTGAGGCCACCATCCTGTAGGTCGCGGCCCCCGAGTACAGTTGCGGCTCCTTGCGCTGAACCACCTTGGGCTCGAAGCCAGCCTCCCGGCAACACGCGACCACGTAATCGTAGGAGCGGGGATGGAAGCCGCGGGAGAAGAGGATGAGGCGTTCCTCTGATAGCTCCCTCATGGAGAGCACCTCCCGGCCGGCGAGAGGATGTCCCCGGGGAAGGGCGGCGACGAGCTCTATGTCCAGGACGTGCTCTACCTTTATAACGTCGTCTTCTTCGGGCCTCAGCATAAAGCCGACGTCGAGCGTTCCCCGGTTCAGCTTGTCGAGCTGTTGCAGCGTCTCTTGCAGGGTGAAAGTCTCGTGCTCTTCGAGCTCGACGTAAGGGTGGCGCCTGCGGAAGGTCTGCAGGGCGTCCGCGACGGGCGTGTGGTTGGCGTACTCCGGGAACCCCACCCGCAGGTGGCGGGCCTCGGCGCCGCCCACCTCCCTGGCCTCGCGCGCCGTCTCCTCGACCAGAACCAGGACCCGCCGGGCGCCCTGGAGCAAGGCCCGTCCGGCCTCCGTCAGCGCCACGTGGTTCTTGGTCCGGTCGAAGAGGGCGACCCCGAGCTCCTGTTCGAGTTTCCGGATCTGCTGGCTCAGGGCCGGTTGGGAGAGGTACATCCGCCCGGCCGCCCGGCTGAAGTTCAACTCCTCGGCCACCGCGACAAAATATCTCAACTGCCTGAGTTCCATGTGCGGTCCACCCGTACCTCGACTCTGCGTAACCGTACTGTACTCCTTTTCCGGGCCCGACGGAGGCCGGGCGAACGATAATCTTCGAGAACGAATTTGCCTATAAGCCGCGCTTATGGTCCCCGTCGAAAAACGTATTGGACGGCCCGGGGGAGCGCTCTTACATTTCCGGTATGGACAGCAGATACGAGGCGATCGTCATAGGATGCGGCGGGCTGGGTTCGGCGGCCCTCTACTGGCTCTCCAGGGAGCTCGGGCCGGCGGTGCTCGGCCTGGAGCAGTTCCGCCTCGGCCACGACCGCGGCGCCTCTCAGGACCACTCGCGCATCATCCGGCTCGCCCAGCACCAGTCCGAGTACGCCGCCCTCGCCCCCCGCGCCTACGAGGCGTGGGATGCGCTGGAGGAGGAGTCGGGGGTTCAGGTGCTGTTCAAGACCGGCGGCCTCGTCATAGAGGCCCCCGAGGAGCGGGACCCCGAGAAGGTCGGCACCCGCAACGTCGAGGGCTACGTCTCGGCCTTCGAGGAGCACGGCTTCGACTACGAGCTTCTTGACCCGGACGAGCTCATGCACCGCTGGCCGCAGTTCCGCCTCGAAGGGTCGGAGCGGGCGATCTTTCAGGAGGACTCCGGGATAGTGGACGCCGGCAAGGCCAACGCCGCCCACGTCGCCCTGGCGCGCTCCCGCGGCGCGACGGTACTTGATAGAACGCCCGTCCGGGCCGTCCGCCCGAGAGGGGAGGGTGTTGAGGTCGTGACCGACGGACAGACCTACCTCGCGGACCGGGTCGTGGTCACCAGCGACGCCTGGACAAACGAGGTTCTAAGAGAGACCGGCACGCGGATACCGCTGACCGTCACCCAGGAGCAGGTCACCTACTACGCGACCCCGAACCTCAAGGCTTTCTCCCCCGGGCGCTTCCCCGTCTTTATGTGGCACGGGAGGGACAACTTCTACGGGTTCCCCGTCTACGGCGAGGTCGCGACCAAGCTGGGCCAGCACATGGGCGGCCTGGCGAAGCCGGTAACCGCGGAGACGAGGACCTTCGAGCCTGACCCTGTCCGCATCAGGCGTTACCGCGAGTTCCTCTGCAGGTACATCCCCGGGTTTCTCGGGCCGGAGTTGTACACGAAGACCTGCCTTTACACGATACCGCCGGACCAGAACTTCGTCATCGATACGCTGCCAGATCACCCCCAGGTCTCCGTCGCCATCGGGGCGGGCCACGCCTACAAGTTCGCGGGCCTTATAGGGCGCATCCTGTCGGAGTTGGCCCTGGACGGGAAGTCCGCCCTGCCGATAGAGGCGTTCCGCCTGGACCGGCCTGCGGTCTCCGACGCCACCTTCGAGAAGACGTTCCACGCGTGAAATGGACTTGATGGGGAGAGAACAATGGACTATCTGACCGACATCTTGAGAGACCGGGAACCGGGCAAGACCCTCCCCCGGAAGTTCTACGTGGACGGGGAGCTCTTCGAGGAGGATCTCTCGCGGGTCTTCCACGCCAACTGGCTCTTTGCCGGGCACACGTGCGAGATACCGGAGCCCGGAGACTACTTCCTGCTCCCCGTCGGCGAGGAGGAGTTGATCGTCCTTCGCGACAAGGAGGGCGGCGTCCGGGCCCACTTCAACGTGTGCCGCCACAGGGGCTCCCGTATCGCCACCGAGCCGCGGGGACGTTCCCGCTCGCTGGTCTGCCCTTACCACCAGTGGGCCTACAAGCTCGACGGCTGCCTCTCCAACGCCCGCCTCATGGGCGAGGGCTTCGACGCCGACGAGTACAGCCTGCGCTCTGCGGCGGTCCGCGAGCTCGCCGGGCTCGTCTTCGTCTGCCTCGCTCAGGAGCCGCCGGACTTCGACGCCTTCTTCGGGGACGTCGAGCCCCAGCTCAGGCCGCACGGGCTCGAGGGGGCGAAGGTCGCGGTGCGCCACCGCTACGAGGTCAGGGCGAACTGGAAGACGCTCGTC
>CADCUW010000304.1:3998-5430 GCA_902805985.1 uncultured Rubrobacteraceae bacterium | reverse complement strand
AGCTCGGGGCTCGAGGCGTCGGCGCAAAGGACCTTTACGTCCGCCTGATTGGCCGCCTCCAGGGTGGAGGCGAAGGAGTGGACGAGCTGGGTAGGCAGCTTCCTTATAAAGCCCACCGTGTCGGTCAAGACGAAGTCGGGGTGCGCGCCCTCGGCGCCGTTGCCGGTCGCGGCCCCCTCGACGAGGCGCGTCGTTGTCTCAAGCGTCTCGAAGAGCCTGTCTTTGGTGGATCTCCCAGCGCCGCTCAGGGCGTTGAGGACGGTCGTCTTGCCGGCGTTGGTGTAGCCGACGAGGGCCACGGTCGGCGTGTTGCCCTCCCTGAGCCTCGCCCCCCGAACCTCCCTGCCGGTCTTCTCGCGCTTCAGCTTGCGGTTTATGGTGTCTATGCGCCCGCGGATGACGCGGCGGTCATACTCCAGCTGCTGCTCGCCGCTCCCACGCCTCGCCCCGCCGCCAGTGCCGCCGCGACCACCCCCAAGGCGGCTCAACTCGGGGTTGCGTCCCTTGACCCTCGGCAACCTGTACTGAAGGTCCGCCAGCTCAACCTCAAGGCTGCTCGCCGCGTCTCCGGCGTGGACCTCGAAGATCCGGATAATAAGCTCGGTCCGATCCACGACTACGGCACCCGCGACCCGCTCGAGCACCCTGGCCTGGGAGGCCGTCAACTCATCGTCGGTTACGACGAACCCGGCACCGAGCTCGACGACCAGGTCCCCGAGCTCCTCGCGCTTGCCCCGGCCGACGTAGCCGGCGTTGTCCCTGCGACCCTGCTCCAATACGCCGACGACCTCCATCCCGAGCGTCGTCGCCAGGCGGCCGAGCTCCTCCATGTGGCGCGGCTCCCCCGCTCCGACGAGAACGGCCCGGGCTTCGGTCCCAACCCCTTCTTCCCTGTTCTCCGTCATGCCCCCATTGTATCATGCATGGTATGTAAAATGTGGTCCGCGGCAGAATCATTTGTGACGGAGACATGCGCGCGTCCCTGGAGGGAGCGGGCGAGTTTATCGAACCAGCGGGTCTGGCGACGCGCGAGTTGGCGGGTACGGGTTGCGATGCGCTCTTCCGCTTCCGGGAGGGAGACGCTCCCGGAGAGGTAGTCAAGCAGTTCCCTCACGCCGACGGCCTGTAGCACCGAAGGGTTCACGTCTTCCCCTTCTCTGATTACCTGGTGCAGTATCTGCGCCTCTTCGAGGCCTTCGTCCGCTATCTTTCTGGACCTCCGGGCTATGGCGCGGTCAAGCGTCTCTCTCTCCGGGCGTACGTACAGCACTTTCGTAACGTACCTCGGTTCGCCGGACCAGATGGAGCCCCGCTCACCGGCGCCCACCATCGTCAGCTCCATCTCCCTGGAGGACCTGCGCGGGTTCGGGGCCCCGGCGGAGTCTCGCCTGGCCCTCTCCCTCACCTCTTGCGGTACCTGGGGGGCCAGGGC
>CADCUW010000304.1:0-3898 GCA_902805985.1 uncultured Rubrobacteraceae bacterium | reverse complement strand
TGAGGTGTACGGCGTGGCCGCTCCAGGTCTCGCCGATGGCCCTGCCGTCTTCGTTGGCGCCGTGGCGCACGTAGACGTCTTCTGTGCCGCCGATCTTGCGCCGGTTCCGCGCGAACGCGTTACCCTCCACCGCCCGCAACACCTCCAAAAAACGCCGCTGGGCGATCTTCGGGGGCACGACCTCGCCGAGGCTCGCCGCCTCCGTGCCCTCCCGCGGCGAGAACTTGAAGACGTAGGCCGAGTCGAAGGCGCAGTCCTCGATAAGGCGCAGCGTCGCCTCGTGGTCTTCCCCGGTCTCTCCCGGATGCCCGACTATGATGTCCGTGCTCAACGTCCCATCCGGCGCGGCGTCCCTGAAGACCCCGATCTTCCTCCTGTACCTCTCTGCCTTGTATCCGCGGTGCATGACCCGGAGCATCCTGTCAGAGCCCGACTGCACGGGAAGGTGGAGCCTCTTGACTATCGTGTCCTTCTGGCCTATGGCCGTTAGCGTCCGGTCTTCCATGTTCGAGGGGTGGCTGGTCGTGAAGGAGACCCGCGGCGCCCTGTCTGCCACGGCCTCGAGCAGGTCGCAGAAACGCTCACCCTCATGCCGCCAAGCGTCGACGGTCTGGCCGAGAAGCGTCACGTATTTCGTGCCGGAGTCGACCAGCCGATCCACCTCAGAGAGCACGCTCTCCTTGGACCGGCAGACCATCCTGCCCCTCACGGAAGGGACTATGCAGTAACTGCACTGGTAGTTGCAGCCCGTCATTATCGTGATAAACGCCGCGTGTTCGCCCTCCGTCCCCGGCAGATCCGGCGTGTACGTCTCCTCCATCGTCGGCAGGCCGACGAACTCGGCCAGCTCGTAAGTATTATGAGTACCCAATACGAGGTCTATGCCGAACTGGCGGCGGAGGGTCTCGGACTCTTCGGCGGCGCCGATGCAGCCGGTGAGCGCCACTTTCTTGACGCGGCCTTCCTTGCGGAGGCGGTTGAGCTCGCCGAGGTGGCCGCGGACGCGGTCTACGGCGTTCTCGCGGACGTAGCAGGTGTTGAGGATGACGATGTCGGCGTCTTCGTAGGCGTTCACCTCGGCGTACCCGGCGTCGAGGATCATGCGCCGCATCCGGTCAGAGTCGTGGACGTTCATCTGGCAGCCGAAGGTCCTTATGCACGCCGTCTTGCCCGAACCGGGCCGGCCGGTCGAGCGGGGCCGCGGCTTGGTGGCGAGCGGGATGGGCTTCGGGGCGCGTGTGGCCTCACTCATACTCTTCCTCCGGTTCGTAGAGTCGGGCCCGCAAGGAGATCTCCCCGGGACGCGACTCGAATCTCAAATCTTCTATCTCAAGGTACCCGGCCCTCGCGGCCCGCCTCAGTATATCCGTGATCCCGGCCGTTTCCTCGTCTCCGAGCGTGAGAACAGGCCCCCCATCCCCCACCGTCCTGCGCGTCTCGCCCGAAACGCCAACCTCGGCCCCCGAAGCGACGGGCTGAAGTGCCGCCACCTCCCCCCGGAGTATCCGCTGCACGGTGCGCAAGGATAACTCGAGGCCGATACGCCCGGCCGAAGCCTTGATCCCCACGGCCCCCTCCTCGGCGGTTTGTATTATGTGGTTATAAAGGAGGGTTGCGAGAATACGGGCCGGGGGGCCGTAGTAGGCGTTGATCTGGTTATCGGGGGGGAGGTTCTTCTGGGTGAAGGTCTGGAGTACGGCGCGGAGGTTGCTCCTTGAGGGGCGGGTGGTGGACTGGAGGGCGCGTTCGGGGAGGGTGCGGGTGTCGAAGGTGGCGCGTATGGCGGTGGGCGTCGACGGGGAGAGGACCTCGGCTGCTAGGGCGGCCTCTCTTATGTGGTAGAGGGAGAGGCCAGCGCCGTGGGGGGCGGGCCCGTCTGAGGGGTCCACGACGGGGTCGAGGTGGCGGGTGGTTACGCCGGGTTCGAAGACGAGGCCGACGTAGGGGTCCGGTATGCCGGAGCCGTCGTCGATGACGGTGAGGGTGCGGAAGCGGCGGCGGGTCAGCGTCGAGGCGACGAGGACGTTGCGGGCGCCGGCGTCGCGGGCGTTGCGGAGGAGCTCTGCGAGGGCATCCTCGACGTGGGTTATGCGCGAGGGGCCGCGGCGGGCGCCCTCGACGCCCGTCAGCCGGGCGAAGCCGGCGCCGAGGTCCCTGTAGGGTCCGTCCAACTCTAGCGGGCGACCTCGCTCACGCGGCTCTCGCGGATGACGGTCACCTTGATCTGGCCCGGGTACTCGAGGTCCGTCTCTATCTGCTGGGAGATGTCGTAGGCGAGCTTGGCGGCGATGCGGTCGTCCACCTCAGAGGGCTGGACCATCACCCGGATCTCACGCCCGGCCTGTATCGCGTAGGCCTTGTCCACCCCGCGGTGGCCGAGGGCTATGTCCTCCAAGGAGCGCAGGCGCTCGATGTAGGTCTCGGTCGTCTCGCGGCGGGCGCCCGGGCGGGCGGCGGAGACGGCGTCGGCGGCGGCGACGAGCACGTCCTCGACGGTCTCCATCTCGATCTCGTGGTGGTGGGCCTGGATGGCGCGGACCACGTCGTCGGATTCGCCGGACTTCTTGGCGAAGCGCCCCCCGATGATGGCGTGGGTCCCCTCGACCTCGTGGTCTATCGCCTTGCCGACGTCGTGGAGGAGGGCGGCCCTGCGGGCGAGCTTGGCGTTGGCACCCAACTCCTGGGCCATCATGCCGCAGATGTTGGCGACCTCGACGGAGTGGGCGAGCACGTTCTGGCCGTAGGAGGTGCGGTACTTCAAGGCGCCCAGCAGGCGGGTTAGGTCGTTGTGCATGTTGCCGGTGATCTTGGCGTCGTAGACAGCCTGGCGCCCCGCCGCCTTCATCTCCTTCTCGACGTCCTTCTTCGCCTTCGCCACGATCCCCTCGATGCGCCCCGGATGTATGCGCCCGTCCTGGACGAGCCGGCCCATAGAGACGCGGGCGACCTCCCGTCGGACGGGGTCGAAGGACGAGATCACGACCGTCTCAGGAGTGTCGTCGATGATGACGTCGACGCCGGTGGCGGCCTCGAAGGCCCGGATGTTGCGGCCCTCGCGGCCTATAACCCGGCCCTTCATATCGTCCGAGGGGAGGCTGACGGCCTTGACGGTGGATTCGCTCGTCAGGTCGGAGGCGACCCGCTCCATGGTCGTCGCGATGAGCCGGCGCGCCTCCTGGTCGGCCTTCTCCTCGGCCTCTAGCGTCCGGTCGCGGACCATCTGGCCGAGCCGGCTCTCGAGCTCGTTCTCAAGGCCCGTGAAGAGACGGCGTTCGGCCTCGGCCCGGGTGAGGCCGGAGATCTCTTCTAGGACCTTGAGCTGCTCGGACTCCTTCGCCTCGAGCTCGGCGCGCCGGCGGACGAGGGACTCTTCCTGCTCGCCCAGGCGCGCCCGGCGGGACTCGAGCTCGCCCTCCCGGCGCTCGAGGGCGGCGTCGCGGTTATCCAGCCGCTCCTCGACGCGCGAGATCTCGGCCCGCCGGGCGCGGACCTCGGCCTCGGCATCGTCCTTGACCTTTAGCGCGGCCTCCTTGGCTGCGAGCTCGCCCTCCCGGCGGCTCGCCTCGGCCTCGCGCCTGGCGTCTTCTACTATGGACTTGGCGTCGGCGCGGGCCTGGACCTGGCTGGCACTCATGCGAGACCGGCTCACGAGATAGCCCACGGCAACCCCGCCGGCCAAGCCGACGACGAGCCCGAGGGCGAGTAACAGAACGTTCACGGGTTGTCTCCTTCAACGGGCCCCGGTGCTGCGGGCCCGGCGTCGAGTTTGTCGGACAGTCACACCTTAGGACTGCGCCGGCCCGCGATGCTCCCTTGCGACCTCGGCGCAGACCCCGGCCGAGTAACCGCGACGCGCCAGAAAACCGTAGACCCTGCGCGCCTCGGCCTCGGATCCCCC
>CADCUW010000303.1 GCA_902805985.1 uncultured Rubrobacteraceae bacterium | reverse complement strand
CGACCAAGCCGGACCTCGACGAGGGGGAGGTCGGGCGGGAGCACTACCGCTGGCTCGACTCGGAGTTTCGGGACTGGGACCAGGGGCCGAAGATACTCATGATCCACCACCACATCCTCGCCGTGCCAGGTACGGGCCGGGACGTGAACAACCTGCGCGACGCGGGGGACGTCATGGCCATCCTGCGCGAGTTGAAGGTTGACATGGTCCTCTCCGGCCACCGCCACGTCCCGTACGTCTGGAGCATCTCGGGCGTGCGCATCGTTCACTCGGGCACCGTCTCCAGCATGAGGGTCCGGGGCACCATGCCGCCCTCATACAACGTCATCGAGATCAACGACGAGGCCGTCAAGATAAACCTGCGCGAGCCCGGCAAGGACGCCGACCAGCCCCTCGCCAGCTTCTCCCGCAAACCCATCACCACCAGCGAGTTCTACCCGGACTTCGACCGCTTCGTCCTCTACGACCGCCTGCCGTTCTTGAGGTGAGCCACAGACGAGTCCTCTGATGCCTCGGCCGGCGGAGGCCCGAAGCGGTACGTGATCTTTATCTCCGTGCGCCCGTCTTCCGGGCGCTTGCCCGCCGAGATCGACTGCACCAGCAGTTCCACCAACCGCCGCCGCGCCCGGAACGCCTCCGGCGTGTCGCCCTCGACTTCTTCGACGCGCTTCCGTAGGGTCAGGAGCCAGGCCTCTGTGGTGTCGGCTAGCTGCGCCTGCTCGCGCTTCTGCGATAGTTCCACCTCGACGGAGCCCAGCAGGAGCCGGAGGTTGTCCGTCTGATTCTTTAGGTCCGCGAGGTAGACCTCGAGTTCCTCTTCTGAGATGTGCCCCTGGGCGTAGGTCCTGACGTAGCGGTCCTTCTCCGCCTGCCTGGCAGCAAGGCGCTTGGCTAGGTCCCTGTGCCGCGTATCGAGGTCCGCGTCGCCGTCCGTAGAACCGATCTGTTTCCTCACCTGCTCTAGGGCTTCCCCGGGACTATCGAGGAAGCGCCGGACGTCGGCCCACACGAGATCCTCCAGCCACTCGGCCTTCACGTAGGCCGGCTTGTGCAGGCTGCCGTTGCCGCCGTTCGCCCTGCCGGCGCGGCAAGTGTAGTAGTGGTAGGCCTTTCCCCGCCCGGCGGCCGGGGGTCCCGTGCAGGCCGCCCCGCACCTCGCGCACTTGACGAGGCCTCGCAGGAGATACCTGCGATCCTTCGCGCGGTCCGGGTAGCGCGTGAGAACTCCGTCGAGGCGCCTGACGCCGTGGCCCACGCGGCGCGGAACCTCGCTGAGTTCACCGAGGACCTCGGGGTGGACATCGCCATCGAGTTCAACTGGTCGCCGCTGGTCAGGAGCCTGCCGAGCGCCGTATGGGTGGCCGAGAAGGCGGACCACCCGAGGGTGGGCGTCCTCTTCGACACGGCCCACTACCACGTCACGCGGTCGAAGCTCGCGGACATAAACGAGCGGTCGGTGAGGTTCATCAAGCACGTCCACCTGAACGACATGCCAGGCATCCCGGCTGACCTCGCCCACCGCGACTTCGACCGCGTGCTGCCCGGGCAGGGGGTATTGGACCTGACCGGGATCACCTCGGCGCTCGAAGAGAACGGCTACGAGGGCTTCTTCGCCATAGAACTGTTCAGCGCGGATTTGTGGGCGCTGCCGGCAGCTGAGACGGCCCGCCGCTGCTACGAGAGCCCACTGCCGCTCTGCGCCGGTACTGCCGCTCTGCGACGGATAAAGATCCGAGCATAGGAGGTCGCCGATGAGGGTAGCCGTGCTTGGTGCCGGCCGCATAGGGTCGTTCAGGGCCAAGGTGCTGAAGGGACTGCCCGAGGTCGACGAGATCGTCGTCGGCAACCGGACGGTCGAGCGTGCGGAGAAGCTGGCCGGGGAGGTCGGCGGGGAGGGCGGGACCATTCAGGAGGCGCTTGACTCTGGGCCGGACGCGGTCTTCGTCTCGCTGGCTACGGAACTTCACGCCGAATGGCTGCACCGCTGCATAGACGCGGGGCTGCCGATCTTCTGCGAGAAGCCAATCGCGCTCACCCTGAAGGAGACGTCGGACGTGCTTCATCACGCCGAGAAGGCAGACGCCCTGATCCAGATAGCCTTCCAGCGCCGCCTCGATCCGGACTACCGGAAGGCCTACGAGGAGGTGAGGTCGGGCAGCCTGGGAACACTCTACGTCGTCCGCATAACCGCCCACGACGCAGAGCCCGCGCCGGAAGAGTTCATAGCGTCGAGCGGCGGGGCGTACCGCGACCTCCACATCCACGACTTCGACCTGGCGCGCTGGCTTACCGGGCTCGAGGTCGAGCAGGTCTACGCGGTAGGAAGCGTCAAGGGCTTCGACCGGTACGCCAGGTTCGGCGACGTGGACAACGCGGCCGTCCTGATGACCATGTCCGACGGCCTGCCGGTCCTCGTCACGGGCACCCGCCACAACCCCCGCGGCCACGACTTCCGCGTGGAGGTATTCGGCTCCGAGGACAGCCTCTCCGTCGGACAAAACAGCCTCAGCCAACCCCGCCCCGTCGAGCCCGGCACGCCGAGCCCAATGGAAGGCCCCTACCGGTACTTCATGGAGAGGTTCGGGGAGAGCCTCAGGCGAGAGACTATGGCCTTTATACAAGTGATGGGGGCGAACGCGAGAACCCAAGCCCCCCCGCCGCAGCGATGGAGGCGCTAAGGGTCGCCGTGGCCTGCGAGGTATCCCGCATAGAAGGGAGGCCCATAAAGGTAGCGGAGATACAAGACGAACCGGGCGGCCTCGCCTGAGAAGGCCCGGGCCAGGAGCGGACCTTGGAAAACCGAGGTTGATTGTTCTGCGGATTAGATGGAGGTGATGCGAAATGGGCGCTTATAGCAACGACATTTCGGTGGGCGTCATCGGAACGGGTGGCATGGGCACCCGTCACGCCGAGACCCTGAGCTCCGTGGTCTCGGGCGCGCGGGTGGCCGGGGTCACGGACCTGGACCGCTCGCGGGCCGAGAAGCTCGCCGTCAGTTGCGGCTCGGATGCCACGGTCTTCCTCCAGGACGAGCAGTCCCTGATCCAGGACGATGGCATAGACGCCGCGTCCTCACGACCCCGGACGATACCCACGCCGGGCTGGTCATGGAGTGCCTCCGGTGCCGCAAGCCGGTCTTCTGTGAGAAGCCCCTCGCCATCACAGTGGAAGACGCGCGCGGGATCGTCGAGGCCGAGGCCGAGTTGGGTAGAAAGTTGGTCCAGGTCGGGTTCATGAGGCGTTATGATCCCCGACACCTCGAAGTGAAGAGCGCTATCGACTCCGGGGCCATCGGTCAGCCCGTCCTGCTCAAGGGTACGCACCGAAACGCCGGGGCTCGTTCGGGTACGAGCTCGGAATCGATCCTGGTCAACTCCGCTGTACACGACCTTGACGCCGCAAGATGGATTGTCGGTCGGGAGATAGAGGAGGTTTACGTACAAGGAACGAACACCCCGGCGGCCTCGAACGGCGAAGTCCTGGACCTGCAGGTGATCCAACTCGCCCTGGGCGGAGGATGCCTCGCTAACATCGAGGTCTACGTCAACGCCGGCTACGGCTACGATGTGGATCTGGAGGTCGTGGGAGACGCCGGCACCATTCGCGTGGCCCCCGCCAATGCTCCGGTACTGCGTAAGCAGCGGTATGCCTCATATCCTGTCGAAGGCGACTGGCTCGAAAGGTTTCCGGCCGCTTATGTGCTCGAGATGCAACGGTGGATAGAGGACCTCCACGCTGGACGACTTACCGGACCGGACGCGTGGGATGGTTACATGTCGCTTCTGTTGGCAGAGAGCTGCATCTCCGCCCTGCACTCCGGCTCACGGGAACCCTTCCAGAACCCTCGACGTCCAGAACTGTACCAATGATGCTCCGAAAAGCCCTCCCAAAAGAGCTCCGATGTCAAGCACGAGACGCAGCAATGTAGCGCATCGACGCTGCTGGGCGTGCACATTGACACGAAGCACGTAACTGATTGCGCTTACGGCGAAGACGGCACGATTCTCCGGGCAGCCCGTTGGGAGACGCCCACGCGTTAATCGCGAGACTCCGAATGATGAAGCCTTCGTCGCGCCGTTCGAGCTCCGCGAGGCCGCCCAACTCGTTTAGCACCGCGACCGCTTCGTAGAGAAAGGAGGCGTAGGCCGCTCCCTCTTTCTGTCAGCACGGCGGTGCGATAAGCTGCCGCGTATCGCTATTTTACGGCAACGACAATGAGGGTAGGTGCGTCTGTGGCTGGTGTACAGAACGCTCTCAACTACGTGAATGCGCACAACTGCTACGAGATCGACACGGTAGCGTCCAAGCCCGTTTCGGGCAACCTCGCAGGCGGGCTCGTGTCACTGTACGGGGAGGGCAGCGGAAGCTCCGGCGGCGAGCCCCGCGTCCTGGTCTGGCCGCCGCGCCTCTAGGTTACGGGGAGCCCCGCCGCCAGTGGCAGGGGGGAGGAAAAACCCCTCCGCCCGCCTGGGGGACGACGCGAGCAACATCGACTAGCGTCCTACGAGCCCATTCCTGCCGGGGTCCTGGCAGTAGTCGGGCTTCTGGTTCACCGTGATGTTATCGGGCACCGTGCGGATGCAGTCGTTCACGAGCTTCGTGAGTTCGGTCATCTCCCAGCCGTTCACGAAGTCCGCGTGCATCGTCCTGAAGCCGGTGCGCATTCCGGGTCCGTTGCCAGCTACCGTGATGTTGCCCACACGCCTCGAGGGCAGCACGAAGTTCACGCTCATCGTTATCTTCGGGAGCGGCTTCCAACCCTTCTTGCACCGGCCGTCTACGGGGTCCACCAAACGCTCGGGCTCGTTGGCCGCCTCGGAGACGTGGTTGCCGTCCCAGCACTGCGGGAACGCCACGCGCGCCGTCAGCATCTTGTTCTTGCAGGTCTTAGGGAGGTCGTCGCCCGTGGCGCGGCCGCAGCCCCACTCCACGTCGCCAACGCCGCCTCCATCGCGGGCGACCGCCTCGAAGTCGGCAGGGAACGGCGAGATAGTGCGCTGCTCGGCTATCTTCCCAGCGTCGTAGTAGATGGTGTTGTCGCCGCGCACCTTGCCCTCGTAAACGCGCAGCGGGTTGCCGTTACGGTACACCTCCGGGTGCCAATACGCGCTCGCGTTCTCGACCCTCCTGCACGAGGTGTCCCGACCGCGCAAAGTGTCCGAGGTGTCGCCGTTGGTGACGTCCACGGCCCCGTAGAAGACGTGCGGGTGACCGTGATCCGGCTCGTATATCGGGTCCGCCGTCGAATGGCCCACCACGTCGCAGGTGTTGCCGAAGTTCGCCCCGTTCTTCGCGAACGCCGTGGCGACCACGCCCAGCACCAGCCCGCACACAAGCACCGACAGAAGCAAGCCTTTTGTCATGAAGAGCCCTCCCCCCTCCGTGAAGCCCGAAGGCTTCCCCTCCAACCTCCGCCCACGGGCCGCGCGGGCAAGCCCGCATTGTACCGACCGCTCCGCCCTACTTTCTGAGGCATGTCTCCACCTCACATAGATCCTCAGCCAAGAGGCCGTTGCAGACCTCGGCACGCTCCGGTTCGGACACGCGACCCTCCTTCCGGTTCGATACGAACCCCGCGGTTACCTCCCGAAGACGTGCCGCAACCAGGAGCGCAGCTTCGATTGCTCGGATTCGGAGTGCCCGTTGGACTGCGCGGAGGGGGCGTTGAGTTCCAATGGCCCCTCCTCACCGGCCATCCTCGAGCGCCGCCACTCCAACTCCTCCTCCAGCATGCGACGCTCCTCGCGCAGGAATCCCAGGCGTTCCTGTTGCTCGCGCAGGATCTCCAACCGCTCGTCGCCGGACCGTTCGGCCCTACGGGTGCTACGCCGCACGCCCCACACGAGGTAAAGGGTCGCTATGCTGACAATAAGGGAGCTCCCTGCCAGTCCGAGAGCCGTCCAGTACACGTGGGGCCTCCTTTTCGGTAGCCCGGCCGCCTCTCCTAGCTAGCGAGAGGCCCGTGGCTTTGCGTCCCCGCCTCGCGACGGGTTTGCCTTTTCGTGGACATCTGTCTTCTACCGTTTATATGCGTCTTGGAAGGGCGAAAAGTACCTCAGTGTCAGAACGGATAGCAATGGAGGGGCAGCTTTTCCCTGCCCCTCCCTGTTCACCCGAGCACGCAGAAGGACGATTCTCGGGAACACTCCATACGACCGGCAGCGCCGCCGCTGCAATACGTCATCCGAATACCCCATGCAGACTCTGCGTCGACAAACGGCGCGACAGACGCTGCTCACCTACGCGCCTTGCGTTCATGGTTGCCCGTCTGCGACTACTTGTAGTGCCTGACCAAGCGGAGGTACCTTTCCCAATTGAAGCGACGCCCCGGGCACCTGGTGGCCACCCCCGGCACGCTGCCGTGGCCCCTGATGTGTTGCCTGTCTACCGGTATGTTGAAGCGCCTGCTCAGGTATGCCGAGAGCCTCGCCGAAGAACGGTACGTGCTATCCGTCCACCTGCGGCCCGCGTAGCCCGCGTGCTCTATGCCGATGCTCCTGCGGTTGTACTTCCAGTTGCCCGCGTGCCAGGCCACGTCCTCGTTGCGCACGCACTGGGCCACCCGGCCCGTCCTGCCGACGACGTAGTGCGCGGAGACGTTGGCCCTGCGATGCTGGAACCAACCTATGGTGCCCGAGTAGGAGCCCTGCGCTATGTGGATGATTATGGAGTCTACGGTAGTGACGCCCCGATTGCGGTTGGTGTAGTTGCCGCGGTAGGCCGGCCTCCAGTCCGCCCTCCCGTAGTCGGCGCCGCCGCCGGACCGGCTCGTCAGGATCTGGGGCGCGTCCACCTCCTGCGGCGCCAGGTTCAAGGTCTCCCCGGTGGAGATGGTCGCGGAGGCCCCGTCCTCCAGAACCCCGAAGACCTCCTGGGCGTAAAGGTCGTTGCCGCCGTACTCGGCCACCGCCTCGTACCAGCCGTCGAGCTCGGGGGGCTTTTCCTCGCCCGCGATGTCCGCCAACACGGCCGCCCCGCCGCCAACGTTGGCCGCTCGCTCGCTTTTCAGCCGTTCTTCGGAGAATCCCGTTAGACCGGCCGCCTTGCCCAAGGTGTCTTCCCAAGGGGTGCGCACCAGCTGCATGATGCCGTAGGTGCCACGCCCGTGGAGGTCTCCGGGCTGGTAGTCTGTGGCCTCCGGCGGGGGCATCTCCCAGAGGGTGTTGACGTAGCCCATCGCCATGAGCAGCTCTTTTGGAACGCTATACTCGGTAGCCGCGGATGCGAACTCGCCCTTCAAAGAAGTTCCTGCCTGGGCAAGGACCCGACCGCCCGCGCCTCCCAGCAAGACCGCGCCCGCTAGCCCGGTGCCGCTCAACCTCAGAAAATCCCTGCGGTCGATGCTGTTATGCGGTCTTGCTTCGGGTGCCGTGCGGGAACACTCGACACACATTTCCCCCTCCTTCTCTACGTGAGACTTGGCATACTACTAACGGCGTCTGCACGAGTCAAAGGAAGAGGACGCCCTACAAGGGTAAGACCTGAGGGCCGGACTGGAACCCGGGACCGACTAACTAACGGCGGCGCACCCTCTCGCAGTCGTCGGCGACGTCGTCGCCGCGGTCGGCCTCGACGGTGTCGCGGCCGTCGCCGCAGGTGATGATGTCCCGGGCCGTGTTGCCGTTCGAGGCCAGGATGGTGTCGTTGCCCGCGCCGCCGGAGAGGCGGTCCACCGAGGAGTCGGTCCCGTACTCGCCGGCTCCGTCGAAGAGGTAGTCGTCGCCGTTGCCGCCGCTGATCCTGTCCGCGCCGAGGCCGCCCAGGATGTAGTCGTCGCCCGAGCCACCGGAGAGGGTGTCGCTGCCGGGGTCGCCGTTGTCGTGGCCGTTCTTGGGGGCGGAGCCGCGGATGTCGTCGTCGCCCGCGCCGCCGTAGACCTTGTCGTCTCCGAAGCCGCCGTTGAGCCAGGAGTCGTTGCCGCCGAAGCCCCGGATCGTATCGTCCCCGGCCCCGCCCGTGAGCCTGTCTACGCCGCCGGTGCCGTCCAGCACCGTCGCGAAGGCCGTCCCTGTCGAGAGGACCACCATCGTCGCCACCGCCGCCATAACCCGAACCATCCGCCCCATACCCGCTCCCTTCTCGTATTCGTTCTCGGCGTCGGAGCCACCTGGCGCACGGCGGCCTTTTGGTCTGTTGGACGAACACCATCTCGTAGCCCGGGTCGACCTGGGCTGTCGAGGCGCACGATACCAGCGGCATGACAGCAAGCGTATCCCCCAAATGGCTTATCTTGGGCGACCGAACTCCGGCATCGGGGCCGTAGATCCCGGCACGAGTGCGTGCCCGGGTAGAGCCTTAACAGGTAGAGCCTCAACGTGTGGTGTAGGTTGCTGCTTGCTAAGGGTGTACCGATTCGGAAGGTTGATACAAGCCGGGCGCTTGTCAGGTTAAGCCTGCGCTCCGTCACTTCTCTTGGTCGGCGCCCACGATGCTTGCTCAGCGGCGCAGGGGACCCCCTCACGGATACCGCTTACGTTGCCGGCCGAAGGGGTGCTACTTTACCCGCCTTGTCGTAACGACGGTGCAACAGGCGATCTCAAGAGGCCGTTTGCTATTCTGTGGCTTGTGCATTTTAATGCACCTCAAGGCAAGCGCCTTGGACTCGGATGTGCTGACGTTCGGAGGGAGATGGAAGGGTTGAACGCGACGTTGGTGTATGTCGGTATCGGTTCCGGACTGGCCGTGGGCGTGGCGCTCCTCACCGTCGCCATCCTTTTCTTGTGCACGGCGCGCCGCTACGTGGACCTGGCCGAGGAGCGACTGGAGCTCCTGCGCGAAGGACTCACACGTGAAGGGGAAGCTCTTACGCCGAGAGCCGCGCGACAACCAGGTCAAGGTTCGCGAGTGAGTCGACAGCCGGAACCGCAGCGAAGCGATAAGACCGCGGAGGTGGTCGGCCGTCCCTTCGGGCGGAGGGGGGGCGACGAACCTTCTGGCCGGTTCCCGCCGGTGCCGGAAGGGCCGGACCGTAGGGTACGGGAAGGCGCCGGTGGTGCAGAGGATGCACGCGGGCGGGCTTCCTCTGCAGCGGCCGGTGAGCAGGGGCGGGAGAAGGCACCGAAGGCGGGTCCTCGGGGCGCGGCGGCGTCGCGGCCCAAAGGCGGTGCACCCATCTTGGGGGTCAAACTGCCGCACCCGGACGACGACGCGACCCCACGGGGTTATTCCAACCCCGCGGCCGAGTTCTTTGAAAGGAAATACGACCTATACCTGGAACAGTACGAACGTTACGTACGGTTCGCCGAGCGGATCCATCGACTGCGAGACGAAGCCCGAGAGGGCCCCGGTATCCTTCAGACGCGGGGGTGGGAGGACAAGCTGGGTCGCGCGTACGAGGCCATTGAGAGGACCACCCAAAGGCTGGACCTGCTCGAGCATCACTACCCGGGGTTGGCGACCGACGGCGATCGCCTCTCGGTTCGCCTCGGCCTCTCCCGCCTCCAAGCCGAACTCGCCGAGCGCGGGGAACGCTTTGGCCGCCCGCGCCCAGTACACGCCCATGATCTCAGCCCTAAGAACGGCGGGGTGTAAAGGCCAACATAGGTGGCGCCCGTGTTCGTGCAGGCGCCCGAGGCGAACGCAGCTCTGCCAACGGCGGACGCACACGAACGGGGACCGGGCACAAGATGGGTCTAGGGCGTCAACCACGCCCGACTCGAGGTCCGCGACCGCTGCACAAGAAAAGAAGGCGTAGGCCGCTCCCCCTTACCGTCAGCCCGGCGATACGATAATCTGCCGCGTATGGCTATTTTACGGCAACGACGGTGAGGGTGGGCGCGTCTGTGGCTGGTGTAGACGACTCCCTGCCGTTCTTGAACGGATCCACGGACGACTGATTCGCGCTGACCTCCGAAGGCGGTGGGCCGAAGCGATAGGTGATCTGGATCTCCGTGCGGCCGTTGTCGAGGAGCGGTGGAGATAGCGGCAGGGATGGCGGAGGTGGTGGCGGGGACTGACGAGCGCGACGCCTCGCCGCGAGCCGCGTGCAGATTCCAGCGCCCACGGCTTGCATGAGGAAGCTGCTGACGATCCTGGCCGCGGTGCTCAGGAACCGAACCCCGTGGAGAACCGAGATCATCGTGGCATGAGCGCGGCCCCCGGAGGAGCCGATGCTTTGCCGGTTCAGAGACCGGTTGCCGGGACGTCGTAGAGCGCTCCCAGCCGGCCGTAGATCTCCGTCCTCGCCAGCACGTCCGTGCTGGCCGTGAGCTGGTCGGCCGAGCCCACGCCTTGCGGCAGCGACCGGACGCGCTGGTCGATCACGGCTTCCTCCAGGACCGCGGCGAAGCGTTCGGCGTGAAGGACCAGGTAGGGGCGGCCGTGGAAGGGCGTCACCCCGGTCTCAAGCGGCGGGGTAACACCCAGCTCGTTGTGCATGCGGGCGACGGTCTCGTAGGCCCGAGACAGGTGCGCTTCCCTTTCCTTCCACGAGTCGGCGGCGAGCACGCCCTCGAGATGGGGCCCCAGTTCGGTGGCGCACCGCAGCCGCGAGAAGGCCGTGCCGAACCACTTGGCGTACGGGGCGTACTTCCTCTCCATCAGGAAGCACAGCCCCATCAGGTCGCGCGCGAGGGACGAGCCGATCAGACGAGAGCCCAGGCCGTCGCCGGCCTCGCCCGTCCTCCCGACGAACGCCTCCAGATGTCCCACTCGCCTCCACTGCGCGGCCAGCATGTAGAGCCACACGTCCCTCGGGTAGTAGGCGAGCTTCGCACGGGCCTTCCCCAGCTCGCCGAGACCGTCGTGGTATACCCGGCCGGCCGTCACCTCCAGCAGCTTCTGCTGGGGGACGCGGAGCCAGTCTGTCGGCCCCAGCTCCCCGAGCAGGTCGAGGCCCGTCCACGAGGCGAAGAAACCGCGAACGGTGTGGACCTCGACCTTATGATCGACCGGGCCCGAGGTCCTCCTCTCCGGCAGCCTCACCCCCTCCTCGTCCGGTTTCCCGAAGTGCGTGGAGTGGCCCCCAAACTCGCGAGGCAGTCCGTGCCTCAAGACCTCCCCGACGCGGACGGCGTGCTTCCGGTGTTCCTCCTCAGAGACGAACAGCAGCAACCGCGGTCCCCACTCGTGGTCTGTGGAACGCGGCGCGTCGTAGCCCAGGACCTCCGAGCCGTAGCCGATGAGGGCCGCCGAATGGGTCAGTCCGGGGAACTCGGAATCCAGGATCGGCCGGACCGCCTCCTCGTAGAAGAGGCCGTTCAGATCCAGCCCGCCGACAAAGCCCCGCATGCCCGCCTCCGTTCCCGAAGCTTGCGGCCGCATTGTCTCCCATTCGGGGCCTCAAGTCGTCATGCGCCCCCCATCGAGCTTGACTTCGAACATAGTGCTATTCACCCGAGTGCATGGAAGGGGTGTTCCCGAAGCTTCGCGCCGAAGGGGCTCTCGGAAGTCCGCAAAGCCCCGGCCTTCTGCCTCGGTGCGTGGTCTGAGGATGATGCTGGGAGCTTGTAAGTAGCGCTGGTCGAGGCGAAGTAGGCGCAGAGGGTACGCGGTTATTCAGCCAAGTGCGTGGAGAGACTGTCTGAAAAGTCTCTGGGGTACGGGCGCGTGGCCTCCAGAGAGAGGCCGAAACGCTCCTCTTCGGCCTCTCTCTGGCTTCCGTATACCGGTGAGATTCACCGCTGAGACGGCACACGAACTACTTTTCAGACAGTCTCAGAAGGCTAATTCTCCGAACTTCGTATACCGGGTACTGCATAGCGCCGGTCCTATGGGGCCAGAAACAGTCGACCGCCCCGGTCCGGTACCCATCGTCCATCCCTACATGTTGTGGTGCTGGATAAAGATGCACAGAGACGAATGCCCCGACGGCCTCAACGCAGCATAACCTCGGTCGTTTGGGTCCAGGGTGCCGTCGCGGAGAAGCGCACGGGGTTGCTACGATCCGTACCGTAAGGAAAAGTAAGACGACGAGGGACGGAGGACGGGATCGTGGCCAGGATTGAGGTGCACGAAGTTCCGCATGGCAGTGGCTACCGCCTAGAACTGTACCACGAGGGAGTCCACATCGGCGAGTACGAGCGAAGCCAGGCGAAGGAGGAAAGCGGTGATCTGGCCGCGAAAGTCAAAGAGGCGGAAGGGGCGTCCGAACTCCTGCTTGACGCGTGCAAGCGCACCGCCAACGGCAAAATAGCGGTGAGGTGTACAGAGAATAGAGAGAAGGAAATTAGGACGTACCAGGATGGCCAGACCGATCCTGGGCGTGGTGGAACCGTCCTCGCCCTGATACCCAGACCGTACTGGAGGAGGCAATGACTGCATAGCCCCGGTCCAGACGTGACCGAGGCTACGTGAATTTCCGAGAAGCCCGATTAGCGGAACTTCGCCTGAAACTGTCTGAAAAGTCCCGAAGATCCTCAAAACGGGGCCTCGTGAGACCCCGCAGCGGCCCGGCCCGGGCCGTTTTGGCGCCCGAACAGCGGCCAAATGCGTGCTCGGAGCCCTACTCGAACCCCTTTTCAGACAGTTTCCTGAGGGGGTTCTGCGAAGTTCGTTCTGTGAACTTTTACGAAGGGCCGGAGTTCTCCCTATCCTTCCTGCTGCCCTTGCTCTTGAGCCACTCTTCAAAGGTCAGCCCATCGGGCTTTCTGACGCTTTTGAGGGTTTGCCTATTGGGCATGGTGGCTCCTTCGAGCGAATGAGCTGCAAGCAACTGTTCCTCAGTCAATCCTTTAACCTCACGCAGGTCGGCCCCGCTCAGGCTGGCCCCGCTCAGGCTGGCCCTGCGCAGATCGGCCCCGCGCAGATCGGCCCCACGCAGATCGGCTCCGCCCAGATCGGCCTTGTCCAGGCATACATCGGCCAGCTTGGCCCCGCGCAGATCGGCCCCGCCCAGGTCGGCCGCGTCAAATTCGACATCTTCTAGCTTGGACCCGCTCAGATCGACCCTGCCCAGATAGGCCCTGCCCAGCTCGGTTTCATCCGGATCGGTGCTTTGCGGATCGGTGCTTTGCGGATCGGTGCTTTGCGGATCAGCCTCGATATCACGGGACGGTGCGGGCACTTCTAATGAAGCTTGCGAAGTATGGGTGTCAAGCGCATCAGCCAGCCCAACGGCCTTCAGCAATCGTGTCTCCCCCAAGTAGTTGAGTACGACCTGCTGTCGAGCGGGGTTTAACCCGCTTAGCACAGTCAGCGTATGCGCTCGGGCCAGGATGCGTAAGTCCTCCTGATTCTCTGCCGCTAGATCACGGACCCGTGGATTCTGGCTTAATAGTTCTCCCATCTCCTTAAGGTATGCTTGTTGCGACTCAACCTGGGCGCGTTCACCCGCTAGCCAAGCAGTTACCAACTGCGCAACAACTACGGCAACTATGGTGGCCCACGCAGTTATCAAGGCTCCGCTCTCTACTGTAAAGCCCTGAGAATAGACAATCACAATCATGCCCACTATTCCCATCGCACATAGGATGCTTGCAACAAGTACTGGGATGAGCCGCTGCCGGCGGGTTGATGGTTCCACGAAGCTCCCTTATCGTACGCTTTCGGTTGCTCTACACGCTTCGTTAGGGAAACAGCCGAGGATGAATTCCCGATGAATGCGTGCCTCATTCAATTAACCGCATATCCATCCACCACCGCAATATGTAGACTCCGGCGACCGCACGCGAAGGCCCTCAGACAGCCTCCTCGTGGCTGCGAGGCCGGCGCGGTCGTAGACGCAGGTTCGGGTTTCCTGAGATACCTGCCACTCGACGTTGTTGTATTGGTAGCTGTCGGACTCGTCGCCCGCCTCCATGACCACGGTGGGCGACCCGGCCCCGGTGCACCTCACGTATAGCCCGCGCTCCCCGTCGATCTCGACAACACGGTCGAGCTTTCCTTCGGCGCCCGCGGCCTCGCCACCCCCACCTTCGCTACAGGAGGCGAGCGCCATGGCCGCGAGGGCCAACGTCGTCACCCTAAGGAATAGGACCGCTCGCCTGCTCACCCTTCGCTCCTTCTTTGAGGAAGGGAGAGAGCCTTCACCGCCCCGCCTGGCGTACCAGATAGCTACACCAGTATCATGACCAGTGTGGGGGTGAAGCGTATCCCCCAAAGTGACTATCTATTGGGACTTTCTCTAGGTCCTCCAGGCGAACTTCGGAGAACCCTACAGGCGAAGTTTGGAGAATCGCCCTTCTAAGACGTACGGCGAATAAGGGCATGAAGAAGGGCCGAGGCATTAGACCCCGGCCCTACGGAAGAAGGAAACCGCTCGTTTATCCTAGACGGTGTCCTCCAGCACGAAGGTGACTTGCGGGCTCACCTTGGGTAGCAGGTGATGTTGCTGTGCTGGATCCTTCTGGTTCTGGGAAAGGCGCCAGTTGATCCTCAAAGAAGGTGTCGAAGAACTCTATCATCCGTATCGATGCTGGCGGGAGGGACTCGAAGAATG
Source organism: uncultured Rubrobacteraceae bacterium (assembly GCA_902805985.1). GTDB lineage: Bacteria > Actinomycetota > Rubrobacteria > Rubrobacterales > Rubrobacteraceae > Rubrobacter_D. The sequence goes on along the minus strand of CADCUW010000303.1, from coordinate 1,317 downwards.
CATCTTCTTGCTCCAGAACCTCTTCCACTGAACCGCGGAGAACTAGCACCTTCTCGCAGTCGGCTGCGACCACGTCTTTCCTGTCGGCCAGAACCCGGTCGAAGCCGCCACCGCACGACACCTTGTCCTTTACCGCGGGCACGTGGTTGCCGATAAGGATGTCGTTGCCGTCTCCGCCCGAGAGGAGGTCGTCTTTGGAAGCCTCGTCGATGTGGCCGTCGACGATAAAGTCGCCACCCCCGCCGCCCAGCATGTGGTCCGAGCCAGTCCAACCGTCGATCAAGTCGCCACCCCCGCCGCCCAGCATGCGGTCCGAGCCAGGGAAGAAGTCGACGACGAGGTCTCTGCCATCTCCGCCCGCCACCAAGGTGTCGGAGCCCTTATCACCAAATACGAAGTCGTTGCCCGAACCGCCTAGCAGGTTGTCCGAGCCTAGGCCGCCAAAAACCCCGTCATTGCCAGGACCTCCCAACGAATTCTTGTCGCCTCCTAAAGCGCGGCGTTCGCCGGTGAAGAGGTAGTCCTTTCCCTCTCCGCCTAGCAGATTGTCCTCGCCGGCCAATGCGAAGAGCACGTCATTGCCGCCCTTGCCTAGCAGGTTGTCCTCACCGTTGGTTCCCCTCAAAGTGTCGGGGCCATCGGTGCCTATCTTGGTGACCGCCAGGGCCACCCCGCTTGCCACCAACAGGCTCACAGCCATCATGGTTACGAGCAATATCGCCCTTCTCATGTTCCATCCTTCCTCTTTGTTTGCGTACCCGGCTGTTTATTCAGAGGTGGTGCGTCAGGTGGGAGGCGAAAAACGCATACTGCCCACAACCCCTTCCTCCCCGTATCTCTCGGGGAGATAGAAGGTAGCCGGTTGCACCACTGGCTCCCCAGCCCTGTTGGGTGCCCAAAGCTTCCGTAGGGCGGGGTTCTAGGCCTCTACCTTGTGCCTGATGTATCTTAACCTTGAATACCAACACAAAGGGGTACTGGGCATATCGCCCAAATGAACTATCTTTGCCGTAGCTTGGGCGCTGCTTGCGGGTAGCGAACTTCTCCTGTTGAGGGGGTTCTAAGAAGTTCGTGTGCAGCACGTTCCTCCGCGTAATACACCGCGATCCGGCAATGTTGGAGCGCCCGCGGGCGTGCCGGGGCCGAGTCGGGAGCTGGGGCGTTGTCGATGCGGGGGATCCCGCATAAAACCCCACGGTGAAACCCCACGGTGGCCGCGGGATTTGTCCGAGCGCCCGTACGGGCTAGGCGAACATGGAGCGGTCGGGCCTCTCCGGCTCGCGGGGCTCCCCCATCTGCGAGCGCTTGTGGGCCCGC
>CADCUW010000302.1 GCA_902805985.1 uncultured Rubrobacteraceae bacterium | reverse complement strand
TCCCCGGTTCCCGGGGAGAGACCACGCGCAACTCCGGGAAATAGGTGCCGTAGATCCTCGTATCCGACGTGAGGAGACCGCGGGCGAGGTGCAACGCGTGCGCCCCGATCAGGAAGTCCGCGAGGATACGTCGGGGGCCGGGATCTCCCTTATGACGCCTGCGAGCCCTGACGTAGTCACCGTATCGTGACCCGGCCATGCGCCACACCTCCCTGCCAGGGTACCAATCTACCTCTACGCCCTTCTCCGAGAGGAAGGTATCCGCATAATCCGGGGACCTGTGCGCCGCGAACTCGGCGTAGACGGCGGGCGAGACGACCAGCATGCCCGCGGCACAGGCGTTTTCAAGCGCAATCCTCGCTTCCGGGGCGGATTCGGCCCCGCCGGACAAGAGGGCGGAGAAGACGTTGGTGTCAACGGCGATCCTCACCCGTTCGGATCGTCGTGTCCGCGGCATTCTCTGATCTCGGCGTTGATCTCCTCCCAGGTCATTCCTTCTCCCTCCCGCCAGGCGCCCTCGTAGTCCGCAAAGCTGACCGGTTTCCTGATCACGCTCACGCGTGCCCCACCGTTCTCCACCTCGAAGACGAGCGTATCTCCCTCTTTGACCCCCAGAGCAGCGCGGACATCCTTCGGTATCGTGACCTGTCCCTTGCTCGTGACCCGGGCCCTCTGCTCCACTATGTCTCCTTACTAGGCTTTCCTTACTACCGTCTAGTTTATCTTAAGGACGGGTGGTGCTTCGCCACCGGTGCATCACCCCTGGGAGATCCGGTCAGACACCCTTGCTCAAGAACCTATCCAGGCGGGCGGGGAGGGTGTGCCTTCTCGTCGCCAGGTACAGGCCCATCTGGGACGGGACAGCGTGTCGGACGGCGAGAAGCGGGGAGCGCCAACCCGTCTTCTCGTCGAGCAGGAGGCGGCGGCAGAGGTGGGCCGAGGCGAGGAGCGTGTTCCGGAGGAGGCGGGCGAGGTTCGGGACGGGGGCGAGGCCGAAGAGGTCGACGAGGAGGCGGCCCTCCGCGTAGTGGCGGCGCAGGTCGTAGAGGGGGCCGCGTTCGTGGGAGTGGACGACGGCGGAGCGCGGCTCGTAGACGAGCTTGTGGCTCCGGGCTACGGCCCTCTCGCCCCAGCGCAGGTCCTCCCCGAAGCCGGTGCGGCCGAAGGGGACCTCCTCCCACACCGAGCGCCGCACACAGGAGCTGACGTTGTCGAAGAGGGCGAGGGCGCGACGCTGTGCGGGGGGCAGCTTCCGGTAGCGTCCGGGGCCGCCCGCGTACTGCTCCCGGCGCTCGTGGCCCGCCGTCGGCGCGTTCGTCACGAGCACGCGGGCCAGCGGGCTGCTCCCCGGACGGGCGAGTTGGCGGCCGTAGACCCCGGCGACCAGGGGGTCGCCCTCCATGTTCTCGATCATGGCGGCGAGCCAGCGGTCGTCGAGCGGCACGGCGTCCTGCACCAGGAGGGCCACGTACTCACCCGCCGCGAGGGAGAGGCCGAGGTCGCGGGTGGCGCCGTGGTCGAAGGTGGACCCCGGGACGTCGTGGACGATGGCGCCGCGGGCGCGGGCCAGCTCGCGGGTGCCGTCCGTCGAGCCGGAATCGAGGACGATGACCTCGAAGTCGAAGGCCGTCTTCTGGGCGAAGACGGCGTCGAGGGTTGCCGCGAAGTCCGGGCCGGCGTTCAGGGTGAGGACGACGACCGAGGCCTCCGGCCCGCCCGGCCGCGGGGACGTCAACCGCCGGTGCGCTCCCGCCCGGCGTAGAACTCCTCGATTATGGGTGCGGCCATCTCCTCGACGATCGCCGCCTGCCCAGCGGTGAGGTCTTCCCGCCAGCCGCCCGGGGTTCCCTTCCGGTAGAACTTGCCCGCGCCCTTCTCCTCATTCGGCACGTTCTTCCAGGCGTGTTTGGCGACGGCGCGCGAGAGCTCGGCGTCCGAGGCGGGGATGCCGAGGTCGGCGTAGATGCGGCGCATGGCGGCCGGGGTGTCGGCGACCAGGTCCTCGTAGCGGACCAGGGCCTTTCTTCCCCCATGGCCTTCGAAGGCCCGGCGGGCGGCGCCCACGCCCCGCATGTAGGCGCGGGTTCTCAGGCGGGCGAAGGCCTCCGGTTTGCGGTCCGCCATCGCCTTTCGGTCGACCGCGCCGCGGCCGAAGCGCTCGCGGTGCCAGCCGCCCTCGCCGGCGGCGTCCAGCATCGAGGCGACTACGTCCCTGGGGTCCCGGATCAGGAGTACCATCCGGCTCTCCGGCAGAGCCTCCATCATCAGCGGCGCGCCGACCGAGCCGTTCGGCTCCTTGACGACGAGGTACTCGCCGGGTCTCAGGTCGGGGTTCGAGTAGCGGGCGCCGTCGAGCACGAAGTTCCTCACGGATTGGATCCAGCCGCGCCGGATCGGCTCCCCCATCACGTGGTCCTTGGAGCTGAGATTCTCCTCGGGCACTTTGGCGTAGAACTCCCCGAACAACGCGCCGACCATCGGCTCCTCCCAGACCCTGTGACCCGGCATCTCCCCCATCATCCGCCGCAGCCACGTGCTGCCGCTGCGACCGGAGCCGAAGATCCAGACGATGCCGGTAGGGTCGACGCTCCCCACCCGCCGGTCAACCACGCCCCGCACGCGCAGCCGGTGGTAGAGACCCTTCCCACGGCGGTAAGCGTCCGTGAGGACCGGGCTCCGTTTCGCCGCCCTCCTCGCCCTCTGCCAGAGCCCCCGCGCCCTCCCGGTTACGGCTTCAAACAACTGTGGCACCCGATCTCAAACTCGGAAAACCTCTCCCGTCTCTCGCCCATTCCCGGAGATGGTCGCACATCGTCCCCCCTTTGAGTAGTGCCGGCCGCCCCGAGGGATAGGGGCGTTTTTCTCCCGCTGTGTCCCCGCCCCCTGTAAGTCGGGGCCCTTTCGGGCGACAATGCACGAGTTGGTACGAGATCTTCCGGAGGGGGAAGCGATGTGCGAAGGGTGTAGGGCGGCTCCGTCCCCGAAGATGGGCCGTCGCAACTTTCTGAGGCTTGGCGGCGTGTGCCTCGCTGGCGCCGTCCTTCTCGGTACGACGGGCGGCAAGGCGCTGGCCCAGTCCGGTTCCTCCCTCGCCGAAGAGTTCCGTTCCGCGGCCACGGAGTACGGCGTCCCAGTAGAGCTGCTGATGGCGATAGGCTACACGAACACGTTCTGGGAGATGCCCCCGCCGACCGCTACGGCCTTTGAGCCCGGCGATCTGCACGGGCACGGCACCTACGGCGTCATGCAGCTCTACCAGAACCCTTCCAGGGACACCCTGGGACGGGCCGCGAGCCTTACCCAGTTCTCGGAGCAGGAGCTAAAAAACGACCGGGCGGCCAACGTCAGGGGCGGGGCGGCCGTTCTCGCCGACATGGCCGGTTCTCCCGACCCCGACAGCCTCGGCGGCTGGCGGGAGGCCGTCGCCGAGTACGGGGGCGTCGACTTCTACGCCATCGAGGTCTTCCAGACGCTGAAAGACGGAGCTTCGGCGACGATCTCGACTGGGGAGAGCCTGCGGCTGGTCCCGCAGGAAGTAGAGGTGCCGGCCCTGACAACCTCCCGGTCCACCTCGCGGGCGGCGAACACCGACTACCCGAGGGCCGAGTGGTACCCGGCGGCCCGGGGCAACTACGGGAACTCCAACCGCGAGGGTTCGTACAACATCAACATGATCGTCGTGCACACCGTGCAAGGCCCCGTGTCCTCCGGCATAAGCACCTTCCAGAACCCGAGCAGCGGGGTCTCGGCCCACTACATAGTCGGCAACGAGGGCCGGGTGGTCCAGTGCGTCCGGCACGAGGACGTCGGCTACCACGCGGGCCACCTGCCAACCAACAAGCACTGCATCGGCATCGAGCACGGCGGCAAGTCCGCCGAACGCGCGACCTGGACGAAGGAGAAGATGCGCGCGTCGGCGAGGCTCGCGGCTTACTGCTCCAAGCGGCACAACATCCCGCTCGACCGGAAACACATCATCGGCCACAACGAGGTGCCGGGGTGTCCCAACCCGGGGGGCGGCGGGCTAAGCTGCCACACCGACCCGGGCCCGCACTTCAGGTGGGGCGAGTACATGGACTTTATAAAGCGGTACCGCCGGCGGATGTAGCCCCGGGCGGCGTTCCGCCGGAACTTCTTCCGCGGCCCGAGAGCCGACCAGGGCCTCGCGAGTCCGTGCTCTAGTTTGCTCGGCGGGCGGTTCCGCTGGAATTCCCGTGCCCAGGGCTTAAACTACCGGGTGGCGTCGGCTAGGCAGAGGATTCATTTGGCAACGTACATCTCCAGCGCGAAGAAGAGCATCGTGGGCGAGTTCTTCGAGGGGCTCGCCACGTTCTGGCGCAGGCGGTGGCTGCTCAAGTACTTTATCCAGCGGCAGGTGACGCGCAACTACAAGCGCTCTTACCTGGGGCTCTCCTGGATACTGCTCAGCCCGCTCGTCTGGGTCCTCTTTCTCGCGCTCATCTTCTCCGATAGCGTCGGCATCCGGTTCAGGCCCGTGCCGGGCCACCCGGACCTCAACTTCGGGCTCTACCTGTACTGCGGCCTCTTGCCGTTCCTCGCCTTCTCGGAGGCGATGAACAAGGGGATAAACGCCGTGAGGAGCAGCTCGGGGCTGGTGCAGAAGGTCGTTTTCCCGATGGAGATCCTGCCGTTCACCAACACCATCGCGTCGATGGTAGACAAGTTCTTCGGGGTGGGGGCGCTCCTGATCGTGGTGGTGCTCTTCGGGAGGGACCTGCACTGGACGTCCCTGGCGCTGCCGCTGATCGTGGTGCTGCAGGTGGTGTTCATCCTCGGGCTCTCTTACTTCATGGCGGTCATCGGAACCTACCTGCCCGACCTGGGCGAGGTGATGCGGCCCGTGATCCGGGGTATGTTCTTCCTGACCCCAATCATCTGGACGCCCGACAGGCTGCCCGAAGAGATCCGGTGGGTCGTGGACTACAACCCGCTCGCCTACCTGGTCAACGCCTACAGGGAGGCCGTGCTCTTCGGCAACCTGCCGGGCACCCTCTCGACCGTGTACTTCACGCTGTTCTCCGTGGGGCTCTTCATCGCGGGGTTCGCGCTGTTCAACAGGCTCAAGGGGGGGTTCGCGGACCAGCTATGACCCCCGTCATCTCTCTAAAAGGGGTAGGAAAAAGGTACAGGATCTCCTCCAGCCGCTCCGCCTGGATAAAGGACCTCTTCAGGCCCGGCAAGGCGAGCAGCACCCACGAGTTCTGGGCCGTCGAGGACGTCGACCTCGAGATCGAGGCCGGCGCCACCCTAGGCGTCCTCGGGCGCAACGGGGCCGGCAAGAGCACGCTGCTGAAGATGATCTCCGGCGTCTCCCGCCCCACGGCGGGCGAGGTCCGCGTCGACGGACGCCTGGCGGCGATCTTCTCGACGGGCGCGGGTTTCAACCCCGAGTTCACCGGCCGCGACAACGTGATGCTTAACGGCCTGATCCTGGGCATAAGC
>CADCUW010000301.1 GCA_902805985.1 uncultured Rubrobacteraceae bacterium | reverse complement strand
GCCCGGGGACCGGCGCGGGGAGTTCCTCGAACCCGTCCGAGAGGCCGTGACCGGGCGACTCCGAAGCGGCTGGGCCGACCGGGGCGGTGCCATCGTGGCCCGGCGGCGCCTGGTGAAAGATATAAGGGCGAACCTGCTGCTGGGCTGGCTGGCAAAGAACTTCCCCGGTATGCCCATCGTGCTGCTCATGCGGCACCCGTGCGCCGTCGTCTCGTCCCGCCTCGCGCTCGGGTGGCGGGACAACCTCGACGAGACGATCGCGCAGGGGGACCTCGTCGAAGACCACCTCCTGCCGGTCGAGGGGCACATCCGGGCCGCCCGCGACCCTTTCGAGCGGCACCTCTTCCTGTGGTGCATAGACAATTACGTCCCCCTCAAGCAGTTCCGGCCCGGCGCCATACACCTCTGCTTCTACGAAGACCTCGTCCGCAACCCGGAACAAGAGCTGCGGCGCCTATTCACGTTTATCGGGAGGGGCTTCGACGAGGCCGTTCTCGGGAAGCTCGGACGACCCTCCCCCACCAGCCGCCGGGACGAGAGGCCGTCCGTGGACGGATGGCGCGGCCGGGTCGACGGGGAGCGGTTGGAGAGAAGCGCAGAGATCCTTGGCCTGTTCGGGCTAGACGGGATCTACGGCCCTGAGACCGGGCCGGATCCCACAGGAGCCCTCGCCCTGATGGGCGCGGGGACATAGCGGGGAACCGCGTGACCAGGCCGTCCGTCGTCGTCCTCTCCGGCGTGCGGTGGGATTTCCTCTGGCAGCGCCACCAGGCGGTCGCAACGCTCTTCGCCCGCGCCGGCTACCCGACCGTCTTCGTCGAGACTACGGGCCTCGCCAACCCCAGGCCCTCCGCGCTCCCGAAAGTCTGGACTAGGGTCCGGAAGTCCCGGACCAGCCAGGCCGGGGAGAGAGGTCCGACCGTGCACCCCCCGCTCGTGTTGCCGCCGACCCTCCGGATCTTCCGGGCGGCGAACCGGAGGCTCCTGCTGCCCCGGATGGCGCGCGATATCGAGGAGGCTGTAGGCCGGAGGCCCATCGTCGTAGCGTACCCGCCGACGCGTACCACGCTCGACCTGATCTCCGCCCTCGATCCCTGCCTCGTCCTCTACGACCGCGCGGACGACTACGGGCACTTCCCCCGCGTCCCGAAGGATATAGCTTCCACCGAGCGCGAGCTCCTCGCGCGGGCAGACCTCGTCTCCTGCACCTCCAGGTCCCTCCTGGAGCAGACCCGGCGCCTCAGACCAGACGCCTCGCTCAGCGGCCCGGCCGTAGACTACGAACACTTCGCCGCCCTGCAAGAACCTCCCCCTGCCCTGCCGCCGCGAACGGTTGGCTTTTTCGGAGACGCGGGGCGCGGACGGGTGGACTTCGGCGTTCTCCGGGCCGTCGCGGGTGCTGGCTTCCGGTTGCGGCTGGTCGGGGCGCTCGATCCCGCGGAGAGGCGTCTTGCGGACGAGCCGAACGTGGAGTACTTGGGAGAGGTGTCCCACGGGCGGTTGCCGGGGGCGCTCGCCGGGGTGGACGCCTTCGTGCTGCCGTACAAGACCAACGGCCTCACGCGCGCGATCTCACCCGCCAAGACCTACGAGTGCCTCGCCACGGGCCGCCCTGTCATCGCCTCGCCGCTACCGGCTATGAGAGAACTCTCCGAGCACGTCTACCTCGCCGAAGGGCCGGAGGGCTTCGTCGAGACCCTGTTGAACCTTTCCGCGACGGAGACGAAAGATGGGGTCCTGGCAAGGGAGCGCCTGGCGCGGGAGAACTCGTGGCCCGTCCGGTTCCGGGAGCTCGAAGCCTCCATACTGCGCGCTCTCGGGGGCCGCGAATGAGGCGTGGCGGGCGGGTTGGGGTGCTAGGTGTCGGGGTTGACCGGATCACCGCCGAGGGCCTGCACGCGGAGATAACGCGCCTGGTCCGGCGGCGGGGCGGGGTCGTGCTGAACGTCAACGCCCACTGCCTAAACCTCCTCCACGAGGACGAGGGGCTCAGGGACTTCTTCGGCGCGGCGGACGTCGTCTTCTGCGACGGGGCCGGCGTGAGGCTGGCGGCGCGGATGCTCGGGGAGCATCTCCCCGCCAGGATCACGTACGCAGACTGGCTTCCACGCCTCGCCGCCCTCGCCGAGGAACGCGGGTTCTCCCTCTTCTTCCTGGGAGCCCGTCCCGGCGTGGCCCGAGAAGCATCGGCAAAGCTTCTGATGTCTCATCCGGGCCTAAAGATCGTCGGCGTCCGGCACGGCTTCTTCGATCACCGGGTTGGAAGCCCCGAGAACGAGGCCGTGGTGGCGGAGATCAAGGCCGCCAGGCCGGACATCCTACTCCTCGGCCTCGGCATGCCGCTGCAGGAGCGCTGGCTTATGGAGAACCACCGCGGGCTCGGCGTCGGGGTCGCCCTGACCGGCGGGGCCGTCTTCGACTACGCCTCGGGAAGGCTCCGGCGGGGCCCGCGCCTCCTCACCGACAACGGCTTCGAGTGGCTCGTCCGTCTGCTCGTCGAGCCCCGCAGGCTCTGGCGTCGCTACCTTCTCGGCAACCCGCTATTCCTGGCCCGCGTACTCGCGCAGCGGTGGCGGGAGGGTGTGGGCTCTCGAAAAAGACGAGGAATGTAACTTACATCCCTTAACATCTCCTAACTTTTGGTCGATAATGGTCGCGCTTACGGCACATATTCCTTGAGGGGGGAGATGCGCAACAAGATATTGAGCTTCGCGGTCCTCGCCGTGGTCTCAGCCATGGCGGCCACAGGCACCAGCGCGCAGGCACAGGAGCCCGCCGTCACCACCCAGAAGACAGAGGGCGCGGCCGTGGGGGCTGAGATCGTCCACCCGGCGGAGTGGAACATCGAGCGCGAGCCCTACACCTACGAGGACACCTACGGGTACACCCTCTGGTACCCGGACACCGACGCGGCCCACGACCACGGCGGTAGTCCCGCCTTGCGGGTCGCGCTCGCCTACGATCTAAAACCGGAGGACATCGAAGCCGAGGTCGAGGGGTTACGGGCCGACTATCCGGACCTCTCCCTGCGGCGCGAGACGGTGGCCGTCGCCAGGAAGCACGAGGGGGTCGCGGTAGGGACGATCCCGGGCAGCACCCCCTACACCGCCGTGTACGTGCCGGTGGGCGAACGGGTCTACAGGATCAACGTCTACGCCGACGATCCGGAGAGGCCGGGCCTGGACGCCCGTGGCAAGGAACTGCTCTCCGACGTGCGTTTCGAGCCGCCCACGCGGTCCGTCGGCTCGCTCGACCTCTCCGACGCGAACTCGCCGGAGGCCCTGGCCGCCCCAACCGATCCGGGGCTTGTGGCGGATGAAGAAACCACGCACCGGGCGGGAACCGAAGAGAACCAAACCGCCAGGACATCCGTGGTCTCCGCGAGGGGAGGCGGGGAGAAGGCGATCTCGGAGGGTTGTTACCAGGCGGACCCGCGGTTCTGGGTACAGACCCAGCACGGGAAGTTCGCCAACGAAAACCGCTGGAAGGGACGGCGTCCGGGGTGGACCAGGATCGGGCTCTACAACTACTGGGGCCAGTACACCCACGGCAACCTGGGCTACGGGCGATGCGCCCACGACGGCTACACGAACGACAAGTTCGCCATCGACTACTTCCTGAGGAGGGGCGACGCCGTCTTCTCGCCGTTCAAGAGCGGCACCGTCCGGTTCGCCGGGCGCAGGGATTCCCACAAAAACTACGGCATCTTTGTCGCGATCGAGACCGAGCACGGCGGCGAGAGGTACGTGAGCATGTCCGCCCACCTGGACGGTTTGAACGTGAGCAAGGGGGACAGGCTTAGCGAGGACAAGATCATCGGCTTCGCCGGCAATACGGGCGCCCCGAGCATCCCGGTGGGAGACCCGCACCTGCACCAGGCTTTCTACCGCAACCCCAGCTACGTCGACGGCGCACCCTACGGCGGCCGGGGGTTGCAGGTGGTCCGGCACCACTTCATCGGCACCGCCGCCCGAGACTCGAACGGCGGCGTCTACACCTTCGGCCGGAAGAAGAAGTCGGACAGGACGTGCCGGGCTTCCATCGTCTGCGGCAAGGGCTACTTTATAAGCAACTGAGCCGGAGACCTCTCCGCCACGGGAGGGCTTCGACCGGAAGCTATAATCCGTCCCCGTAGGTGCCGGTCATCGTAGGTGCGTGTGCTGCTCTCCAAGAACATCCTGAAAAAGCTGCTCGGCTTCAAGCCTCTACGGCGCTCGCTGAGCGTGCTGGTGCTGGCGTCGCTGGACGCCGCCGCGCTTCTGCTCGGCCTGATGGGGGCGCTGCGGCTTCCCGGTGGCGACGGGACCGGCCGGGTCGTCGCGCTGGCGCCGTTGCTGGTCGGGGTGTGGGTGGTGGTCTTCGCCGCCTTCCGGCTCTACGACAGGGCGCCGGTCCGGAGGAACCCCGGCGCCTTTATCGGGTCCTCCTTCTGCTGGGCGGGGCTCGCGCTCGCCGGGGCCGCGGTCTACCCCGAGAGCGGGCTCGGTCCCGCGGTCGTCCTCGTCGCCGCCTCCGTCGCCCTGCCCACGGCCTCCGTGATGCGGCTGCTCTTCGAGCGGGGGGTGGCGCGGGTCTACCGGCGCGGCCTCGGCCAGACCCCCGTGCTGGTGGCCGGACGCGAGCCCGACCGGCGGCGGGTGATACGGGCGATGGCTCCCGGCGCCTACGTCCTGGCCGGCGAGGTGGACCTGGAAGGCAGCGCCGCGGACCTGGCGGCGCTCCGCTCCGCGCTGGACAGCACCAACGCCCGCGTGGTCGTCCTCGCAGGCGCCGAGCGGCTGCCGGACGATGCGCTGCTGGGGCTGCTCCACTCCGCGCGGCTTCGGGGGGTACCTTTACGGGTCGTGCCGGGCGCCCTCGCCCTGATGCGCGGCCGGACCATCCTCTCCGAGGGCATGGGCATACCGCTCCTCGACGTCCGCTACCCCCAGCTGGACAACCGCCAGCGCGCCCTCAAGCGCGCCCTCGACGTCGCCGTCTCCGCGTTCGGCCTGCTCGTGCTGTCGCCCCTGTTCGTCGCCGTCGCCCTCGCTATCCGGCTCGACTCGCCGGGGCCGGTGCTCTTCCGGCAGAAGCGGGTCGGGGCGGACGAGAAGACCTTTATCTGCTTCATGTTCCGGTCGATGCGGGCCGACGCCGAGAACCTGCAGGAGTCGTTGGAGGCCCACAACGAGGCCGAGGGGGCCGTCTTCAAGATGAGACGCGACCCCCGCGTGACCCGCGTCGGCGGGCACCTCAGGCGCTGGAGCATGGACGAGCTGCCGCAGATGTTCAACGTGCTCAAGGGCGAGATGAGCCTCGTCGGGCCGAGGCCGTTGCCGGTGCGGGACTTCTTGAGGATGGAAGAGGAGGACAAGCGGCGGCTCGGCGCCGTCCCTGGGATGACCGGGTACTGGCAGATCAGCGGCCGGAGCAACCTCTCCTTCGAGGACATGGTCCGCCTGGACCTCTACTACATGGAGAACTGGTCGCTCTCTTTCGACCTCAAGATCATCCTCAAGACCT
>CADCUW010000300.1 GCA_902805985.1 uncultured Rubrobacteraceae bacterium | reverse complement strand
TTTTCTGGTCCTTGTTGCGCTGCCGCGCGTGATCGGGATAGTGTAGGGGACGCCATGGGTAGGTTGGAGCGGAGCCTATACTATGTGCTGAACGTGGGGGTGAGGTTGCTGCTGCGTTCGCCGCTGCACAGGCTCGCCAGCGGCCGGATCATGCTCCTCACCGTCACCGGCCGCAAGAGCCGGCGACGGTTCACGGTCCCGGTGAGTTACCTCCATCACGAGGGGAGCTTACTCAGCTTTACCAGCGGGGAGTGGAGCGCCTGGTGGAAGAACCTCCGAGAAGGTGCGCCCGTGGCGGCGCGGGTGCAGGGTAGACAGCTAGCGGGCAGCGCCTGGGCCGAGACGGGCAGGGACGCTGTCGTGCAGGGGCTGGGGACTTTCCTTACCGAGTTTCCCGGCACGGCCGGGCGCTACGGCGTCGGGCTCGATGCCGGCGGACGGCCCGACCCGCGGGAGGTGGACGCCGCCGTACGGGGAGGGAGGGCAGTCATGGTCGTCGTGAAGCCAAAAGCCCCGGAGGCTTGCTAAGACCCTCCGCCGTCTCCGCCGCCTCCGCCGCCACCGTCTCCCCAGCCGCCACCGCCGCTATCACCGAACCAGCCTCCGCCACCGTCGTTGCCACCCCCGTTGTGGTCGCCGCCTCCGCCGAAGAACCCGTAGTAGCCGGCGGCGCCGGCACCCGCGTCGGCCCCATCCCTGCTTCTACGACGGTTGTCACGCCGCCGCCGGACAAGATCCGTGACGACGCCGAGGACTATCCCTACTGCGATTACGAACAAGATCACCAAAAACAGTTCCACGGCACGGTCCTTCCTGTGGACGACCCCGGGTACAAGGATTGTATTTTACCTGCATGCCTCCGTTCGTTACAACTCTATCGTTCGGCCGTGCGTTCACGCGCGGATCGTATACTAGGCCGGAGACCCGTCAGAGAACTAGGTGCGAGGTGCTGTTAGTGGATCGAAAAACGATCGTGGTGATGGAGGGCGACCAGACCGGTCAGGAGCTTCTGGAGGAGGCGCTACGGGTGCTCGACCCGTCCGTCACCGGGGTGGACGTCGAGTTCCAGCGTTACGACCTTTCGCTGGAGAACCGCCAGGCGACGGACAACGGGGTCGTTCACGAGGCGGCGGCGGCGATGAAGACGTGCGGCTTCGGCATAAAGGCCGCCACCGTGACGCCCGAGACGCCGGGGGGCGTCGGCTCCCCGAACGCGATCCTGAGAAAAGGCATAGACGGGACCGTGATCGTGCGCACGGGCCGGCGCATCCCCGGCGTCAACCCGGTGACCGGCGTCCACTCGCCCGTCTCCGTCATAAGGATGGCTGTGGACGACGCCTACGGGGCCGAGGAGTGGCGCGAGGGCGAGGGGCTCGACGAGGTCGCCTACAGGACCGAGAAGATCTCACGCCGGGTATGCCGTGGCGTCTCGGAGTTCGCCTTTATCCAGGCGCGCAGGATGCGGGCCAAGGTCTTCGGCGGGCCCAAGTACACCGTCTCCCCCACCTACGAGGGGATGCTCAAGGAGGAGATGGACCGGGCCGCCGAGAACAACCGCGACGTCCGCTACGACCCGCAACTCATAGACGCGACGTACGCGCTGCTGCTCACGACCTTCGGCGAGCCGCTCGTCATCCCGACGCTCAACCGCGACGGCGACTGCATCTCAGATCTCGTCATGCAGATGTTCGGCTCCATCGCGGGGGCGGAGTCCCTGCTCATCTCTCTAGACGAGGACGAGAACCCCGAGACCGTGATGGCCGAGGCGCCGCACGGGACCGCGCCCTCGCTCGAAGGCAAGAACGTGGCGAACCCGATGGCCATGATCCTGGCGGGCGCCGCCCTCCTTACCTTTTTTCACGACGAAGAGGCTAGCCGCGCCTCCCGCGCCATCTACGAGGCGACCTTCGAGTCCATCCTCGATGGCGTCCGTACGGCCGACCTCGGCGGCCCGACCGGCACCACGGAGTTCACCGACGAGGTCATCCGCCACGTCCGCACGAAGCTCGAAGTCTGGAGCGCCCTTGCCTAAGAACAGTGACCTCGTCATAGACGTCTCCCCCGACACTCTAAGGACCGTCGCCTTCGCCGCGATAGGCGGCGTGCGCTCGATGGCCGCCCCGGCGCTGCTGGCCCGCTCCGCCTCGCGCGGCGACGTTCCGGGCCTGCGGGCTACACCGTTCGCCGCGCTGGGCTCGAACCGCGTCTCGAACGTGCTCCAGGTATTGATGGTGGGCGAGATGCTCGGGGACAAGACCCCCTTCATCCCCTCCCGCGTCTCCGCCGGTCCACTCTTCGGCCGCGCCCTCTCCGGCGCCTTGGCGGGGTCCGCGCTCTTCGCTTCCCGCCGGCGCCAGGGCGTCTCCGGCGCGCTGCTGGGCGCCGCCGCGGCCCTCGCCGGCGCCTACGCCGCCGACCGTCTGCGCTCGGCCACCACGCAGGGCCTGGGCCTGCCAGACCCCATCTTCGGCCTCCTAGAAGACGGCGTCGTGCTCTTCAGCGGGAACCGGCTGCTACGGAAGGGGTTCGCATCCGGCAGTTAACGTCCTGGGGGCGTTCCGGCAGTCCACCACACCCGCAGGGCGGCATCGCAAAAGGTCTCTGAAGAGTCCCTACGTAGGCCCGGCAGCATCGTCGGAGGCATTACGCGCTCGAGCGAAGCAGAGAACACGCCGAGAACAGGAGTGTGGTTCAGAAGGCGAACAAAGGGACGCAGAGAATTACTGTGCCATCTCTGGGCGAAGTCGTCCGTCGCCGGAGCATCCGGCTGGAAGACTACGATTACGCGTCGTCTGGCGCCTACTTCGTCACCCCTTGTACGGCGCACCGCAAGCCTCTGTTCGGTCGATTGGTGGACGGCCGGGTCGTTGAGAACCGGAACGCAAGGACGGTGCGTGGTTGTTGGCTGGGGTTGCCTGACTATTACCCGCATCTCCGGTTATATGCGTTCGTGGTGATGCCGGACCATGTTCATGGGATCGTCGTTTTGGGGGATACGCACCGTACGAATTCAGGTCGAGACGGTGACCCGCAGGCGGGTTTCAAACCCGCCCGCGCCACTAACCCACGAAACCCCGCTAAACCCCGAACCGTCCCAGCACGCGCCGCACAGACCCCAGATACCCGCCACCGAAATAATACGTGTGGACCAGCAAGGGGTAGAGGTTGTACAGGTCGCGGCGCGTCTCGAAGAAGCCGTCCCGGATGGGGCGAATCTCCGCGTAGCGGCGCATGAACGCGTCGCCGAACGAGTTGAAGAGGCTTATGAAGGCGAGTTCGATCTCGGGGTCCGCGTGGTAGATGGCCGGGTCGAGGAAGGCGGAGATCCTGCCGTCCTTCGCCAAAACGTTCCCGCTCCACGCGTCGCCGTGTATCAGCGCGGGCGGGTTGGGCTCTCCTATCAGGTCGTCCAGCCGCCCCGCGAGAAGCTCCACCCTACCCAGGTCCTCGTCCGGTAGCCGCCCGGCCCCGTGCGCCACCCGGGCGATGTACAGGAGCCGCTGGTCCCGGAAGAAGTCAGTCCAGCTCTCACTCCACGGGTTCGGCTGGTTCAGGCTGCCGATGAGGGTGGCGCGTTCGTGGCCGTAGCCGTCGGCCGTTACGTCGTGCAGCGCGGCCAACAGCCCGGCGGCGTGGTATTCGGCCGCATCGGAGAAGCGGCTCGTCCCCTCGACGAACTCCATCAGCAAGAGCGTCTCGGAGCCGTGGAAGACCTCGGGGACGGGGAGGCCAGTCTTGTCGCGCAGGTAGCGGAGCATGTAGGCCTCGCGGTCGAGGTGCGCCTCGCCCCCGCGGTCCACCTTGGCGACGAGCGGCGTTCCATCCTGAAGCTCCGCCCTGTAGACCTCGCCGATGCAGCCGCCACCCAGAGGGCGGACGCTCCGCAGGCGTTCGCCGAGGTGGGCCTCCACGCCTTCGGCTACGATCCTCTCAGACACCGCCGCTCAGGTACCGCTCTCGTATTGCTTCGACGAGCCCTTCGGAGGCCGCCTCCACGAGGTCGATGACGCGTTCGAAGCCTCCCGGGCCGCCGAAGTACGGGTCCGGCACCTCGCGCTCCGGCGAGTCCGGGTCAAAGTCGAGGAAGGGCCTGACCACCGCGCTTCCCCCGCACGTGGCGGAGACGGAGCGAAAGTTGTCTTCGTCCATCGTCAGGACGTAGTCGAAGCATGCGCAGTCTTCCGGTGAGATCGTCCGCGCCCGCTGCCCGCTTATGTCGAGGCCGCGGGCGGCGGCGGTCTCGATGGCCCGCTCGTCGGGGGTGGAGCCCACGTGCCAGGCGCCCGTCCCGGCGGAGTCCACCTCCACCTCGTCTTGCAGGCCCTCGCGCCGAAGCACTCTCTCGAAGACGCCCTGGGAGATCGGGCTCCGGCAGATATTCCCCATGCAGACGAATAGAACCTTTACAGCCATGGGGACGAATATACCGGCGGGGGCGCGCGTTGTCAGGGTCGGCCCGCGCTCAGCCCCCCAGGCCGGCCTCGCGGGCGCGGAGGGCGGCCTGCACGCGGTCGGCGACGCGGAGCTTGCGGAAGATGTTCGAGACGTGGTTCTGGACGGTCTTAAGGCTCAGGAAGAGGCGGTCGGCGATCTCGGCGTTGTCGTGGCCGCCCGCTATCAGGGCGAGGATCTCCTCCTCGCGCCCGGTCAGCTCGGGGAAGGCCTGCGGGGACCTCGGCTTCTGCGCGGAGAAGAGGCCCATCACGCGTCGGGCGATGCCGGGGCCGAAGATCGCCTCCCCGTTGGCGACGGCCCGGATGGCGCGCAAGACCTCCTCCTGCCTGGCCCCTTTCAGGAGGTAGCCTAGAGCGCCCGCGCGCATGGCGGCGAAGACCGAGTCGTCGTCTTCGAGCATCGTCACGACGAGGATGCCCGTGTGGGGGTCGCTCGCCAGGATCTCGCGCGTCGCCTCTATGCCGTTCAGGTTCGGCATGTTGAGGTCCATCAGGATCACGTCGGGCGAGAGCTCCGCCGCCAGGCGCACGGCCTCCTCGCCGTCGGAGGCCTCCCCCACCACCTCGGTCCCATCGACGGAGTCGAGCAACCCGTGCATCCCGTCGCGGAACAGGGGGTGGTCGTCGGCGATCAGGACCTTGAGGGTGTCAGCCATCGACCCCGAAGCCTTCCCCGAGCGGCAGCTCCGCCCGCACGCGGGTCCCGCCCGACGGCGCGGGCCCGATGACGCACGTCCCGCCCAACTCCTCGGCCCGCTCGCGCATGGAGTGGAGGCCCACGCCGGAACCGGGGCTGGAACCGATGCCCCGGCCGTCGTCCTCTACCTCCAGGCTCAACGATCCGGTCCCCTCCTCCAGGGACATACCCACCCTGCAGCGCCCGGCCCCGGCGTGGCGCACGACGTTGGTCATCGCCTCTTGCGCTATGCGATAGCACGCCACCTCCACCGCGGCGGGGAGGGCGGGCAGGGTGCCGGGGGCATGGATCGAGATCCCCATACCGTCTGCGCTGTATTGGTCCGCCGTCTCGCGCAGGGCGGCCACCAGGCCGAGCTCGTCGAGGATGGGCGGGCGCAGGGCGTGCACCGAGCGCCG
>CADCUW010000299.1 GCA_902805985.1 uncultured Rubrobacteraceae bacterium | reverse complement strand
GTCGACGTGCTGGCCCGCCCTGTGGCCCTCCCACCCGGGAACCTCTAGCACGAGGCTTTTCGTCCTCGGGGTCTCCCGTACCACGTCTACCACCTCGGCCAGGCGCCACACCGTCCTGTGCAGCCGCACTGCCACCCTACTAGTCTCCCCAGTAGCGCTGCTCCATCCAGGGGTCCGCGTGGTTGTGGTAGCCCAGGGACTCCCAGAAGCCGGGCTCGTCCTCGGGCGTGAGCCTGAGGCCCCTGACCCACTTGGCGCTCTTCCAGAAGTACAGGTGCGGCACCAGAAGACGGGCCGGGCCGCCGTGCTCGGGCTCCAGGGGCTCCCCGTCGTAGGCGAAGGCTACCCACGCCTTGCCGCCGGTTACCTCCTCCAGCGGCAGGTTGGTCGTGTAGTCGCCGTCGCAGTAGGCCGTGAGGTACTCGGCGGACGTCTCCATGCCCTCGAGCAGGGTGTCCACCGAGACGCCCTCCCAGCGGGTGCCGAACTTCGACCACTTGGTGACGCAGTGGATGTCGGTGGTGATATCTTCTGAGGGCAGCGCGCGGAACTCCACCCAGGTCCACCTCTTCGGCTCGTCCACCTCGCCCACAACGGAGAAATCCCAACTCTCCAGAGGCGTGTGGGGAGTAGGGCCCGCGGAGAGGACCGGGAAGCCGTCCTCCAGGTACTGGCCCGGGGGCAGCGCCGGGTCTTGGTCTCTGCGGCGGCCCCTGAAACCTCTGGAGAAAAATCCTTCGACCATGACCTTTACCTCCTCGTCTCCGGCCCCTACTCTAACGTACCCACGGGCCTGAAGGCCCAGAAATCACCTCGAATTGACATCTGGGACGCGGACGGCGGTGACCTGGCAGCGTCCGAAACCTCTCCATCCTTCCCGAACCGCACAGATCATTCTTCAGCCGTCTACCCGGCGATGCAAGTAATTCCGGCTCGGAATCGCGGCGGCTCGCCTCGATCCTGTCCGAGCGCGGCGGTAGGGGCCCGGGTTGGTTTCTACGCCCGGGCCCCTACGTCTCGTCTCGCGTATTCGGGAGACTAGATAGCCCTGTTTCCGGCGATAGTGCCGAGGTCGGGTCGCCACCGGGCCGTGCGAAGTTCAGGGGGTAGCGGGTCCGGGCTCTCGGGGAGGGAGGCCGAGGTCGTTAACCTCGTCGGGCGCGGGGCCACGAACGCGGAGATCTCCCGCGCGCTCTACATAAGCGGGGGAACCGCCCGCAACCACGTCTCGAAGATCCTGCGAAAGGTGGGCCTCAGGGACCGCCCGCAACTCGCGATCTACGCCGTCGAGCACGGCTTGCCGGAGCGCCGCTAGAAGAGAGGTCGCCGGATTGTAATGGGGACAGCCCGGACGAATTCTCGACCTAACGCGAGTCCCGCTCGCCGGTCCGCACACCGAGCGGGAGCTTAGCCCGGCTCGCCGGGGGACGCGCCGGCTGCGCCCCCCGGGCTCTGAGCCTGTCGGGTCGTCACCGCCGTAACCTCCCCGACGAACCTCTCGACGGCGGCAAGCTCCTCATCGGACAGGCCGGCGGCGATCCGCTCCACCTCTGTCGCCAGCGGCATGACCTGGGCGACCATAGCCTCCCTGCCAGACCGCGTCGTGCGCAGGAGCGAGCTCCTGCGGTCCTTCGGGTTCGCCACGCGCTCCAGGTGCCCGGCTTTCTCCAGCCGGTCGACCAGCGCCGTGATCGCCCCCGGGCTCACGAACAGCCGCTCGCCAAGTCGCTTGGGCGTCAACTCCTCCTGCGACAGATGCTCCAGCGCGTGCAGGTCGGTCAACCCGAGCCCCATCCGACGCGCCATCGCCGCCGCGTGCTGCAACGTCGCCGCCGCCTGCCGATACACCAACTCGGCCACGGCTCTCTCACTATCTCTTGACATTTAAATAATACGACATTTAAAATATACGAACATGGTACCAGTTTAGCACTAACGGTCCGGTGGTGGGCCGTGGCTGGAACCGGCGAGACGGCGAGGAGAGGAAGGTGGTTGTGGGGCGCTTGACGGTGAAGCGGGCGATTGTGGGGGCCTCTGTGGTTGCGGGGGCCGTCTGGGCACTTGGCCGGCGGGGGGCTGCGGACCCATCGGTCGATTACACGGAGCATGGGTTCGTGCGGCGTAGGATCTCGACACCCGCTGGCCAGATGGCGTACTACGAGGCGGGGGTTGGTCGGCCCCTCGTGTTCTTGCACGGCATCGGCGGCGGCGCCTCGTCGTGGACGTGGAGCAAGGTCGCGCCCGCCTTCGCGGCGGGCTACCGGGTGGTCGTCCCTGACTGGGTCGGCTGGGGCGAGTCCGAGCACCCGCGGCGTCTGCTGATGTTCGGGGATTACGTGGCTCAGTTGGAGGCTTTGCTCGGGCACCTCGGCGGGCGGGCGACGGTCGTGACCCAGTCGCTCGCGACGGGCTTCGCCGCCGAGCTCGCGCGCAAGAAGCCCGGGCTGTTCGACGGCATGGTGATGTTGACGCCTTCGGGTGGCCTGGACTTCGGCGACGACGCCTTCGGTCCCGTCGCGCGGCGCACGCTCACGCCGCTCGCCCGCACCTGGCCCGTCAACATGCTGCTGTACAGGCTCGTCTTCCACCGCAAGGGATTTATCCGGTCGTGGTTCACCTCGCAGGGCTTCTACGAGCCGGCGGCCGTCAGCCGGGAGATCGTGGACGGCTTCCTGTACTCGGCGCGAAAACCAGACGCCGCGTACGCGGCGCTGCCGTTCCTAACCGGAGACCTTCGCTACGATCTCGCCCCCTACATGCGCGACCTTGGAGTTCCGGCGGCGATGGTCTGGGGCTCCGAAGAGCGGCAGGTCGGGCTCGATACGGGGAAGCGGCTCGCCGCGCTCAACCCGGAGGTTCCGATCATGGTGATCGACCGGGCGCGGGCCACGCCGGAACTCGAGTTGCCGGCGCAGACCATAGCGGCCATCGAGGCATCCATCGACGGGATGCGAGCCGTCGCCGATGCCCGGACGAGCGCAGGGCGCGTCGCGCTGTGAAAACGCTCATCGGCTTCGTCCTGAAGGCTTCGACGAGTAGGCTGCTGCTGCCCTTCATGCTGGTCTTCTGCGTCGCCAGCTAGTCGGTGCTGCTCCTGATCCGGGGCCCCATCGCGCGGCAGATCGGGGTCCCGCCCTTCGATTTCGGGGGCGATCTGGGGGCCGCCGAGGCCTACGAGCAGCTTCCCCTGTATACCGAGGGCACGAGGGCGCTCTACCGGCTCTTCTTCGTGTCGGACTCTCTGGCGCTGCTGGGGGAGAGCTTCCTTTTCTTGCTGGTCCTGGTCGCCGTTTTGCGCGGCGGCCCCGAGCCTTTGCGGCGGCTCCTGACCCGTATCAACGCGACGGTGTTGGCGGTGGTCCCCGTCGGGATCGATTGGGCCGAGAACGTCGGGTTTGTGATCGCCATCGAGCGCTACCCGGTGAGGTCGGAGTTGGCCCTCTCTCCGGCGGTCCTCTTTCACCCGGCGCGGATCGCCCTGCTCCCCATCGTGCTCGGACGCCTGCTGCTCACGCTCGGCATCTACCGGCGGTGGCAGCGAAGGACCGAGCGCAGCGCAGCGGGGCCAGAGCCCGGTGTCGCGGGCGAGACGTCGTGAGGGACACCGGCTGGAGGCAGGTAGGGGTGCGACGCGAGATCGCCCAACAAAGAACGGAGGATTCGAGCGTGAGAACCAACAGCCGGATGGACAGGGCCAGGCAGGCGGCGACGATCGTGGGGGTCGTGCTCCAGGTCGGCGGCGGGGCGTTGGCGGGCGGGTCGGTGGGGAGGGTCTCGGCCGAGAACCCGACCCTGGTCGTCCCCGCTGACTACGCCTTCGTCGTGTGGGGTCCGATCTTCGCGCTCTCGCTGGCCTACAGCGTCTACCAGGCCCTGCCGCAGCAGCGGCAGAACCCGCTGCTGCGGCGCGTGGGGTGGTTCGTGGCCGGGGCCTTCGCCGGCAACGGTCTGCGGCAGATCCTGTTCCCGGCCGAACTGTTCGTGGCGTCGCAGGCGTTGCTCGCGGGGATAGTCGCCTGCGCGGTGGCGGCGCTCCTGGGCCTGGGTCTGGGCCGTGTCTACCGGGAGCGTGGCCTCGGCTGGGCCGACCGCTGGCTCGTCGCGCTCCCTGTCGGCCTGTTCGCGGGCTGGGTTACGGCCGCCGTGTTCGTGGGCGTCGCGACCACGCTCGTCGGCACTGGCTTCCTCGATGGCGGTCCCTTTGAGGCGATCCTCGGGGTCATCCTACTGATCGTCGGCGTGGTCGTGGCCTCCGTCGTGGTCAGGTCGGCGAGGCGGGGCCGCGCCCAGGGCTACGTCGCCTACGCGGGAGCCGTTCTCTGGGCCCTGGTCGCCGTAGTCGCCAACCAATACGACGCCTCTTCGATCACGACCGTGGCCGCCGCGCTCGGCGTGGTGCTCGTCGCGCTGGCGCTCCTCGCCCCGCTCCGGTCGAGAGGGCCCCGGAACGCCATGCGAAACGCGTCATGAGCGTCGCGCGGGGCCGCGCGGCGCGACCGGCGCCCGCGGATGGAGATGGGGCGGACTACGGAGAGGTCGTCGGCGGGTTGAGAAGAGACGTGGTACCGGACGTGAATGGGACGCCGGCCTTTCCGCGGCTGGAGGCGGGCAGCCTGGAAGCGCGCAGCCTGGAGGGACGTGCCTACCGGTTGCCAGAGGACCTGGAGGGCGAGCACAACGTCGTGATCGTGGGCTTCGAGTGGTGGCAGCAGACGCTCATCGATTCCTGGGTGCCGCCACTCCGGGGGTTGGCCGGCCGTCGGCCGGGCGTGCAGTTCTACGAGCTGGTGGCGGTCCCCCGGTCGCGCCTTCCGGCAAGAGGGGTGATCGACGGAGGGATGGTGGCCGGCATACCGGACCCGGAAATCAGGGCGCGGACGCTCACGGCCTACACGGACCTCGGCCAGCTCCTCGTCGCGGCAGGGCTCAAGGGCACGGCAGACGTGGCGGTCTTGTTGACCAATCGCGCGGGCCGATCCTGTGGCGGGCTTCGGGCGCCCATGACCCGCCAGCCGGGCCGCCCTCGAACATGCGCTCGGGCTGGCGTGAGCGGCCGGCGGGTCCGGGCGAGAGCGGGGGCGGTCACTGGCGTCACTTGACGTCCATTCGGCGCTCTGCTAGCTTCCCCTGTTAGCAAGACCGACCTTTAACGGCGTCCCGTGAGGCGCGAAGGAGGCAGGCTTGGGCCGATCAAGCACACACGAGCACGCGCGCTCGCAACTTCTCACCCCGGACGGAATAGACCGTTCGCTCCGCCGCATCTCCCACGAGATACTCGAAAAGAACGCCGCCTCTCTGGATGACCTCGCCCTCGTCGGGGTCCTGACGCGCGGCGTCCCGCTGGCGCGCAGGATCTCTGAGAACCTCATACGTTTCGAGGGCCTCGACGCGCCCGTCGGGTCGCTGGACATCACGCTCCACCGCGACGATCTCTCGGTCGAGGACCCGGAGTTGAAGGGCAGCGATGTCCCGTTCGACGTGACGGGAAAGACTGTGGTGCTGGTTGACGATGTGCTCTATACGGGCCGGACGGCGCGGGCCGCGATGGAGGCGCTCCTGGAGCTCGGGAGGCCGGCGGCCGTGAGGCTCGCCATCCTCGTGGACCGGGGGCACAGGGAGTTGCCGATCCGGGCGGATTACGTCGGTAAGAACGTGCCGACGGCGCGCGGGCAACGGGTTCTGGTCAACCTGGAGGAGACGGACGGGGAGGACGGGGTGGTCGTCGTTGGGGATTAAGAGCTTTCTCTCGCTGGAGCACACGAGCAGGGAGGAACTGAGGGAGATCCTGGACCTCGCAAGGGCCCACGAGGAGGGCAGCGTGGAGGGGTCCCTCGCGGGCAAGACCGTATGCCTCGCCTTCTTCGAGTCCTCTACCCGGACGGCCGTCTCCTTCGAGCTCGCCGCGCGGAGGTGTGGGGCCGACGTGATCTCGCTCTCCGACAAGGGCTCCGCCATCTCCAAGGGCGAGTCCCTCGTGGACACGGTCGTAACCCTGGACAGCCTCGGCGCGGACGCCATCGTCCTGCGCCACCCCGCCGCCGGGGCCGCGTCGCTCGCCTCACGCCACACCGCCGCCCCCGTCGTCAACGCCGGCGACGGCTGCGGCCAGCACCCTACCCAGGCCCTCCTCGACCTCTACGCCCTGAGCAAGGCCCTCGGCGGCTTTGACGAGCTTTCGGGCCGCAGGGTCGCCATTATCGGGGACGTGCTACACAGCCGGGTCGCCCGGAGCGTCATCCCGGCGTTCACGAAGGCGGGGATGGAGATCTCCCTCGTGGCGCCCCGCACCCTCCTGCCCCGGGACGCGGGCGCCTGGGGCCTCCCGGTGTTGTCGTCCGTCGATGAGGCTGTGGAACGGGGCGCGGAGGTCCTCTACACGCTGCGGTTGCAGAGAGAGCGGATGACCGGCGCCAGGATACCCTCCGTCGGGGAGTACGCGCGGTTCTACGGCGTGGCGCGGCGGCACCTGCGGGGTGGGGCTCTCGTCATGCACCCCGGCCCCGTCAACCGGGGAGTAGAGATCTCGGGCGACGTCGTGCTCGACGCCGCATCCCTCGTCCCGAACCAGGTCTCAGCCGGCGTCCCCGTGCGCTCGGCGGTCCTGTCCGTCGCGACCGGCGCCGCCCAGCGGGTGGCCGCGTGATCCCAACCCCAACGGACCTCCTCGTCCGCCACGCCCACGTCCTCGACCCCAGGGCCGGGCTCGACAGTGTCAAGGACGTCCGGCTCACGGAAGGGAAGATCTCGGAGGTCGGCGAGAACCTGCGCGGGACGCGCGAGCTCGACGCCGACGGTTTGCACCTCTTCCCCGGCTTCGTGGACGTCCACGCCCACTGGCGCACCCCCGGCCGCGAGGACGAAGAGACCATCGAGACTGGGTCCGCCTCGGCCGCCGCCGGCGGTTTTACCGGCGTCGTCATGATGCCGAACACGGACCCCATCGTGGACAGCCCCGTGGTCGTAAGCGGCCTCGCCCGCCGGATAGAGCGAGAATCGAGGGTCCGGGCACGGATCTCCGCGGCGCTTCACGTCGGCCTGAAGGGTGAGCGCCTGACAGAGATGCGCCTCTTGAGAGAGGCCGGCGCCTTCTGCGTCTCCGACGACGGGCTCGGGACCGCCTCGGCCGGCGTGTTGCGCAACGGGATGATGTACGCGCGCTCTGCGGGGCTGCCCCTGATCCTTCACTGCGAGGACCACACGCTCGCCACCGGCGTCGTCCACGACGGCGTCGCAGCCTCCCTCGCGGGTATCCCTGGCTCTCCCGCGAGCGCCGAGGATGTCGCCACCGCGACAGCCCTCGTCCTCGCGGCCGAGACGGGCGCAAGGACCCACATCACCCACGTCTCCACGACGCTCTCAGCGGCCCTCGTCGCCTTCTTCAAGAACCGGGCCGACGTCACCGCCGACACCACCCCGCACCACTTGACCCTCTCGGACGATTTGATCTCGACCCTCGAAGGACTCTACCGCGTCAATCCGCCCCTGCGCCCCGACGCGGACAGGGACGCCGTCGGCGAGGCCCTGCGCACCGGCGCGCTGGACTTCGTGGCGACCGACCACGCCCCGCACGCCTCGGAGGAGAAGGAGCTCCCGCTCGAAGAAGCGGCCCCCGGCTTTCTCGGCCACGAGACGGCCTTCGCGGCGCTCTACACGGATCTTGTCCTGGCGGGCAAGCTCGCCCTCTCCAGGCTCGTCGAGGCGATGAGTTGCGCGCCGGGTCGGTGGGTCGGGGAGGGGGGGAGGCTGGCGGTGGGCGAGCCCGCCGACCTCGCGCTCGTAGATCTCTCCGAGCGATGGACGGTAGATTCGGGGACCATGATCAGCCGCTCCTCGAACTCGCCTTATCTCGGGAGGACCTTAACGGGCCGGGTGGTGGGTACTATAGTTGGCGGAGAGATCGTACACGACAGGACTGGAGCGCAACTTGGAACACGCGGGTAGCCGGCGTCAGGGACGCAGCAGCGCGACGCTGGTGCTCGAGGACGGGAGCGTCTTCGAGGGCTGGAGCTTCGCCGGGGACGGCGAGGTCGCGGGAGAGGTGGTCTTCACGACCAGCATGGTCGGCTACCAGGAGACAATCACAGACCCGTCTTACCGGGGTCAGATCGTGCTCTTCACCTACCCCCTCATCGGTAACTACGGCATGATCCCCGGCGATGAGGAGTCCCGCAGCGTCCAGGCCGCCGCCGTGCTCGTCCGCGAGTACACGCCCTACCACAGCAACTGGGCCAGCGAGGAATCACTCGCCGCCACCCTCGACGGGGCCGGCGTCCTCGGCATAGAGGGCATGGACACCCGAGCCCTCACCCGGCGCATCAGGGACAGGGGTGCTATGCGGGGTGTGATCTCTACCGTAGAGAGAGACCCGAACGTGCTGAAGGAGAAGGCCAACGCCCATCCCTCGATGGTGGGCCTGGACCTGGCCTCTTCCGGCTCCGACCTGACCGAACCGACCCTCATGCCGGCCTTCGGCGAGGAGCGGTGCCGGGTCGTAGCCCTCGACTACGGCGTGAAGGGCTCCATCTACAAGGAGCTCCGCAGCCGGGGTGCTACGGTGCTCGCGATGCCCGGCTCCGCGGAACCCGGTGAGATCCTGGCCTCGAACCCAGACGGGCTCTTTCTCTCCAACGGCCCCGGGGACCCGGCGGCGCTGGAGCGTGCCGTGGACGCCCTGCGCCCCGCGCTCGGCGAGGTGCCGGTCTTCGGGATCTGCCTGGGGCACCAGCTTCTCGGTCTGGCTTTGGGCTGCGAGACGTACAAGATGCCGTTCGGGCACCACGGCGCGAACCACCCGGTCAGGAATTTGCAGAACGGCCGCATCGAGATAACGAGCCAGAACCACGGCTTCTCGGTCCTGGAAGACTCGCTGCCCGATGGGGTCGAGCTGACCCACCGCAACCTCTACGACGGCACCGTCGAAGGCATCTCCTCGCCCGAGATGCGCGCCTGGAGCGTCCAGTATCACCCCGAATCCAGCCCCGGGCCGCGCGACTCCGGCTACCTCTTCGACGGCTTCATAGACACGGTCTCGCCGAAGGCGGTGGTCGGCTAAACATGCCGAGGCGCGACGACATCGAGAAGATCCTGATAATCGGCTCGGGCCCGATCGTGATCGGCCAGGCCGCCGAGTTTGACTACTCCGGCACCCAGGCCTGCCGGGCCTTACGCGACGAGGGCTACCGCGTCGTCCTCGTCAACTCGAACCCCGCGACCATCATGACCGACCCCGAGGTGGCAGACGTCACCTACGTCGAGCCGCTTACGGTGGAAGCGGTCACCGAGGTCTTGCGCAAGGAGCGCCCAGACGCCCTCCTCCCAACATTGGGCGGGCAGACCGCCCTGAACCTCTCCATCGAGCTCCACGAGGCGGGGGTCCTCGACGACCTAGACGTCGAGCTTCTCGGCGCTTCCATCGAATCCATCCACAAGGCCGAGGACCGCCAGCTCTTTCACGACGCCATGACCAAGATCGGGCTCAAGGTCCCGCCGAGCCGCACCGTTAAGAGCTTCGAGGGGGCCGAGGAGCTCGCCGGCAGGATCGGCTACCCCCTCATCATCCGCCCGAGCTTCACCCTTGGCGGCAAGGGCGGCGCCACCGCGGGCGAGTACACAGAGCTCCGCCGCGCCGTCTCAGACGGCCTGGAAGCGAGCCCGGTCGGCTCCGTCTTAGTCGAGAAGAGCGTCGCCGGCTGGAAGGAGTTCGAGCTCGAGGTCATGCGCGACCTTGACGACAACGTCGTCGTCATCTGCTCGATAGAGAACGTCGACCCCATGGGCGTCCACACCGGCGACTCCATAACCGTAGCCCCAGCCCAGACCCTCTCCGACCGCCAGTACCAGACGCTCCGCTCCGCATCTTTACGCATAATACGAGAGATCGGGGTTAGCACCGGGGGGTCGAACATCCAGTTCGCGGTCGACCCGGAGAGCGACGACTTCTATGTCATCGAGATGAACCCGCGGGTGAGCCGGTCGAGCGCGCTCGCGAGCAAGGCTACGGGGTTTCCGATCGCGAAGATTGCGGCCAAGCTCGCTGTCGGGTACTCGCTCGATGAGATCCCGAACGACATAACGCGGGCGACGCCGGCGTCCTTCGAGCCCGCGCTCGATTACGTGGTGACCAAGATCCCGCGCTTCGCGTTCGAGAAGTTTCCCGGCGCGTCGCCGAGGCTCACGACCAGGATGCACTCGGTGGGCGAGGTCATGGCGATAGGCCGGACGTTCACGGAGAGCCTGAGCAAGGCGATGGCGTCGCTCGAAGTAGATCCGCAGGACGTGAAGGCCGGGTTGGATGAGCCGGGGCCCTACAGGGTCTTCGCCATCTTCGACGCCTTGCGGGCGGGGCTCGACATACGCGAGATCCACCACCGCACCAGCATCGACGCTTTCTTTATAGCCTCCATAGCGCGCATCGTGGCCGCGGAGGGCGCGATCTCCATCCCCCTCGACGCCGAGGAACTGCGCGAACTGAAGAGGATAGGTCTCACCGACGAGACGATAGCGTCTGCCTCCGGCACGTCGACGGAGGTTGTGCGGGGCGTCCGGCGCGCCCTTGGCGTCTCGCCGACCTACAAGTCCGTGGACACCTGCGCCGGCGAGTTCCCCGCCCAGACACCGTACTACTACTCGACTTACGAGGATGAGGACGAGGTCGTGCGCGGAGAGAACCCTTCTGTGGTCGTGCTCGGGAGCGGGCCGAACAGGATCGGGCAGGGCGTCGAGTTCGACTACGCCTGCGTTCACGCGAGCTACGCCCTCAAGGACGCGGGCTTCGACTCGGTGATGGTCAACTCCAACCCCGAGACCGTCTCCACGGACTACGACGCCTCCACCCGCCTGTACTTCGAGCCGCTCACCGCCGAGCACGTCCTCGAGGTGATCCGGCGCGAGAAACCTCACGGCGTCATCCTCCAGTTCGGCGGCCAGAGCCCCCTGAAGCTCGCCCGCGAACTCGAAAGAGAGGGTGTCCCCATCCTCGGGACCTCGCCCGACGCGATCGACCTCGCCGAGGACCGCTCGCGCTTCGGGCGATTGCTAGAAGACCTCGGCATCCCGCACCCGCGGTTCGGCACGGCGACGACCCCGGCCGAGGCCCGCGCGGTGGCGGGCGAGCTCGGGTATCCGGTCGTGGTGCGGCCCTCCTACGTGCTCGGCGGGCGCCGGATGGAGATCGTGTACAGCGACGAGGACCTGGACCTCTACCTGAGGACGGGTGCCGCGGCCAGCCCCTCGCATCCAACGCTCGTGGACAAGTTCATGGAGGATTACGTCGAGGTAGATGTCGATGCCGTGTGCGACGGGGAGGAGGTCTTCGTCGGGGGGATCATGGAGCACGTCGAAGAGGCGGGCGTTCACTCAGGGGACTCGTCATGTGTTACCCCCCCGATCACGCTCCACAGCGCGCTACTCGAGAGGATAGAGGACTACACCCGCCGCCTCGCTCTCGCCGTCGGCGTCATCGGCCTGATGAACGTCCAGTTCATCGTACGCGGCGACGAGATCATGGTGATCGAGTGCAACCCGCGCGCCTCCCGTACGGTGCCCTTCATCTCAAAGGCCACCGGCGTGCCGCTCGCGAAGCTGGCGACGAGGGTATCCGTGGGCGAGAAACTGCGCGATATACGGCCACATTCCTCCACAAACGGACACTTCTCCGTCAAGGCGCCGGTCTTCCCGTTCGACCGCTTCGCGGACGTGGACCCCCTGTTGGGTCCCGAGATGCGCTCGACGGGGGAGGCGATGGGGATAGACCGGACCTTCGGGGGGGCGTTCGCCAAGGCCCTGATCGCGGCGGGGCAGACCTTGCCGGCGGCGGGAAGGGTGTACATCTCGGTCTCCAACAGGGACAAGCGGTCGGTGGTTCTCATCGCGCGGGCCTTCGCTGACCTCGGGTTCGAGATCTCCGCGAGCGAGGGGACGGCCGAGGTGCTCAAGAGCAACGGGCTTCCGGTCGTCGTTGTGCCGAAGATCGGCGAGGCGGGGGGCGACGTGCTCTCGCTCATAGAGGAGGGTGGGGTGGATCTTATCGTCAACACCCCGTGGGGCCGCGGGGCGCGGACGGACGGGTACCTGATCCGTCGCCGCGCGCTCATGCACGGCGTCCCCTGCATCACGACCCTCGCCGGCTCGGCCGCCGCCGTCCAGGGCATCGAGGCCCGCATCCGGGGCGGAACCCGGCGCGTGAACAGCCTCCAGGGCCTCTACGCGGCTCGCGCGTGAAGTTCCACACCGTAGAGATAGAGGAGCGCCGCGAGGTCGGCGCCTACACCCTCCTCAGCTACCGCTGGCCCGGCGAGAACGTAGAGCCGGGCCGGTTCGTCATGGCCCGCGCGGCCGGCTACCCCATTACGCTCGACCCTTTCCTGGCCCGTCCTTTCTCCTTCTACGATTTCGATGACGGGGTGGCGAGCCTCCTCTTCGAGGTCAGGGGCCGCGGCACGGCGCTGCTAGATCAGGCTACGCAGACGATAGAGGTCACCGCCCCGCTCGGCAAGAGTTTCGAGATCGGGGACCCGGGCGGAAGGGCTGCGCTGCTGGGAGGGGGCATCGGGATCGCGCCGCTCAAAATCCTCGGCAGGGAGCTCGCCGCCCGCAACATCGCCCACGACGTGTTTCTCGGCTTCCTCGACGCCAGGACGGCCGCCGCCGCCGACGATTTCCCCGACGCTTCCGTCGCCACGATGGATGGGTCGGCCGGCACCCACGGCACGGTGCTCGACGCCGTCCCGGATCTCGCGCGATACCCGGCCGTCTACGCCTGCGGCCCGAACGCCATGCTGGCGGCCGTCAAGGAGGCGGCGGGCCCGGAGGGGCTGCGCCAGCTCTCCGTGGAGGAGAGGATGGGCTGCGGCAACGGGTCGTGCAACGGCTGCGTCGTGCCGGTGGACGGGGGCTACGTCCGCTCTTGCATAGAGGGGCCGGTCTTCCGGGCGGAGGTACTGGCGTGGTAGTGCGCGAGAAGGTGACGGGCGTGGACCTCTCGGTCGAGCTGTGCGGGATGACGCTCGGCACGCCGCTGGTTCCAGCCTCCGGGACGCTGGCGAAGGAGGCGCTCGGGGAGGTCGGGGGTGTCTACGGGGCTATTCTGCCGAAGACCACGACCCCTCAGGCGCGCGCCGGCAACCCGCCGCCGCGCGTCGCCGAGACGCCCGCCGGGATGGTCAACTCCATCGGGCTGCAGAACGCCGGCGTCGAGCGTTTCATGGAGGACCTCGACGCCTTTGACCTCGGCGTCCCGATCTTCGTCTCGGTGGCGGGGGAGACGGTCCGGGACTTCGCCGCCCTCTGCGAGCGGGTCTCGGGGGACGGCCGCGTGGCCGCCATAGAGCTGAACCTCTCCTGCCCCAACGTCGAGCACGGCGGGCTCACCTTCTGCGCCGGCCCCGCCGCCGTCGATGAGGTAGTTGCCGCCTGCCGCGCCGCGGCACCCGCGAAGCCGCTCTTCGCCAAGCTCACCCACGAGGGGGTCGTCGCGAACGCCCGGGCGGCCGAATCCGCCGGCGCCGACGCGCTGACGGTGATGAACACCATACCGGCCCTCACGATAGACGCAAGGAAGAGGTCCGTGCTGGTGCGGGGCGGGCTCTCCGGGCCCGCCGTAAAACCCGTCGCGCTCAAGGCCGTCCACGACGTTTCCCGGACCGTCGGCGTCCCGGTCCTCGGGGGAGGCGGCGTGACGAGCGGCGTGGACGTGGCGGAGTTTATGCTCGCCGGCGCGACCGTAGTCCAGGTCGGGACCGCGAGTTTCGTCCGGGATCCCGCCGAGATCCTGGCGGAGTTCACCGACTTCCTGCGGGACTGCGGGATGGACGCGGGGGAGCTGACGGGCGCTCTTATCTAGGCTCGTCACACCCCGGAAGACAACGCCCGCACAAAGAACCGCCTCCGGCACTCCGGGTGTAGCGCCGGACACCATCTCGGTTCCCACCGCGTGTCGCCGCCACAGGCTACGTTCGCCGCTGGCTTCTCGTACCGATAAACTCGACTACGGCGTCGAACCGGGACCGCGAACGATAGAACCTTCGACGGGCCGCAGCCTCCACAACCTCAAGGGCGGCGCAGACCGTCCGCCGCCCCTACCTCGGCCATCAGGCACTATTGGTAAAATAAATGCCGCAAATTTATTGACTGCATGGTATATACGGTGTCATGGAGACTCTAGGAACGGCGGGTAGGCCCGCGCAAGATCGGATCGGGGCGTTGCTCGAGGGACTGGGGCCCGCCATCAGGCGGGTTCGGCGGGAGCGGGGTCTGACCCAGGAGGAGGTTGCCAGAGAGGTCGGCTCTTCGGTGGCGCACCTCTCGCGGCTCGAATCGGGCACGCGGCAGCCGTCGCTCGACGGGCTACTACGCGTGGCCGCGGCTCTGGGGGTCGAGGTTAGTAAGCTTCTGGAGGCGTCGGAGGAACTGGGACCCGGCACCGTGGTGCGCGGCGGGACGTCGCCGTTCTAGAGGCGGCGGGGGTCAGTTTCCAGCCCCTGACGCCGGAGGCTGGCCCCGAAGGTCTCGCGGCCATGAAGATCGTCTTTCCGGCAGATAGGAACGAGCTGGAGTACAAAGAACACGGGGGCGAGGAGTGGATCTACGTCCTCTCGGGGAGACTCCGCCTCATGCTCGGGGGCGAGACCACGGTTCTCGAACCGGGCGACGCCGCATACTTCAACGGCCTCCTGCCCCACCGGTGGGACGTGCTTGGCGAGGAGGACGTGGAGATGCTCATGGTTGGCTGCCGGGCCGGCGCGGACTCCGGCATCCCGCGCCGGCTACACCCTCTGACCGAAGGCCACCGGGGACACGAGAACCCGTGAGCGGGCCGCTCGCACGGCCATCCCTGTCGTGGGTGGGGATCGTAAAGACCCGATAAGAGCGGGCAGTAGGCTCGACCCCGCCGGCATCGGACTAGTTCTGGCGTCGCTTGGTCTGCGAGAGAGGAGCAGGAGAACATGAGCGGAATTTCGTAGAACGCAGCGCCCGTGCGTACCGAAGAAGCGGGAAGGGCTCGCTATGACGCGGTGATCGTCGGGGCAGGCTCTGCCGGACTGTCGGCGGCGCTTGTTCTAAGGCGTTCCAGGCGGAGGGTGCTCGTGCCGGAAGGCGGCGAGCCCCGCAATGCGCCCCCGGACGGCGTCCACGGGTTCTTTACGCGGGACGGCACATCCCCCGAAAGGCTACTAGAGATCGGACCGAGCAACTCCAGCCTTGCGGTGGCGTAGGGCACAGGGCGGTGAGGGCCACGGACGTCCCGGGCTCGGACGGGGATCGCTCGGGGTGAGGCTCGAAGTCGGGGAAGACGTGCTGACGCGAAAGGTCGTGGTCGTCACGGGCGTCGTGGACGAGCTGCCGGAGGAGTCGGGGTTAAGTCGCCTGCGGCACGAGCGCCGGCGCCTTCCTCAACCACGTGCCTTGCGGTGGGGATGCCGCGGCCAAGATAGCGTCCACCGGGGATCCCGCGTGGCCAACGAGTTCTAGAGAAGGAGTAATCATGGCCGATGAGCTCCGCGGTGA
This sequence comes from uncultured Rubrobacteraceae bacterium, assembly GCA_902805985.1. GTDB lineage: Bacteria > Actinomycetota > Rubrobacteria > Rubrobacterales > Rubrobacteraceae > Rubrobacter_D. The sequence goes on along the minus strand of CADCUW010000299.1, from coordinate 353 downwards.
GGGCGGCGAGGTTGAGCGGTTCTGGGAGGGGCACTACCGGAGGCGTGAGCGGGTGTGGAGCGGCAGGGCGAACGGTGTGCTCGTCAACGTCGTCGGGGCGCTGCCGGCGGGCACGGCGCTCGACCTCGGCTGCGGCGAAGGGGGGGATGCGATCTGGCTCGCCCGGCAGGGGTGGCGCGTGACGGCCGTCGACGTATCCGCCACGGCCCTGGACCGGGCATCAGAGGACGCGGCCTCAGCCGGCGTCGCCGACCGCATCGACTTCCGGCAACACGATCTCGCCCTCACCTTCCCCCCTGGCGCCTTCGACCTGGTCTCCGCCCAGTATCTGCACTCGCCGATAGAGTTTCCCC
>CADCUW010000298.1 GCA_902805985.1 uncultured Rubrobacteraceae bacterium | reverse complement strand
CTTCGTGCGGGACGCGAGGGCCGAGTTCGTGGACGAGTACGTCTCGCCGGCCATAAAGGCGAACGCCCTCTACGGCGGCAGGTACCCGCTCTTCACCGCGCTCGGGCGCCCGCTCATCGCGAAGAAGCTCGTAGAGGCCGCCCGCGAGGTGGGCGCCACGCACATCGCCCACGGCTCAACCGGCAAGGGAAACGACCAGGTCCGCTTCGACGTGACGACGGCCTCCGTCGCCCCGGATCTCACGGTGGTCGCCCCGGTCCGCGACTGGAACATGAGCCGCCCGGAGGAGATGGCCTACGCCGAGGAGCACGACATCCCCGTCCCGACCACCGAGGAGTCGCCCTACAGCGTTGACCAGAACCTCTGGGGACGCTCCATCGAGGCCGGCCCGCTCGAGGATCCAGATCACGAACCGACCCCAGACGTCTTCGAGCTTACCGCCGAGCCCGAGGACGCGCCCGATGAGGCCCTGTATGTCGAGCTCGGGTTCGAGGAGGGACTGCCCACGAGCCTCGACGGCGAAGAGATGGCGCTGGTCGATCTGATCCCGGCTCTCAACACCATCGTCGGCGCGCACGGCGTCGGCCGCATCGACATGGTCGAGGACCGCCTGGTGGGCATAAAGAGCCGCGAGATCTACGAGGCCCCGGCCGCCCTCGCCATCATCAAGGCCCACCAGGAACTCGAAACCCTCACGCTCACCAAAGACGTCCTCCGCTTCAAGGCCACCATAGAACAACGTTACGCCGAGCTCACCTACGACGGCCTCTGGTTCACCCCCCTGAAGTCCGCCCTCGACGCCTTCGTCTCGGAGACCCAGAAGACCGTAACCGGCACCGTTCGCCTCAAGCTCTACAAGGGATCCTGCACCGTCGTAGGCCGCACCGCCCCCAACGCCCTCTACAGCAAGGACCTGGCCACCTACGACCCCAACAGCACCTTCGATGAGGCCGCAGCTGCGGGCTTCATAGCCCTCTGGGGCCTCCCCGCCCGCCAGTGGGCCGGCGTCAACGGCGGCGTGGAGCAGGGCCCCATCTCAACGAAACACTGAACTAGAAGTACAGGTAACTCGGGAGAAAAAGCAGGTTTTGCAGGATCTTCGGCGTGCTACGGGAGTGGCGTCGTGCAACAGGTAATCTATACGTGATTCTAGAGTTTAGTATAACCCTAGTAATCAAGGTTATACTACGTAGAATCCTGTATTTTGGTAGGGACATCCGCAATATGCCTGTATCGCCGGTGTAGTGTTCGTGCTTTGGGGCACGGTCGGGTGCTTCGTGGCCGGCATCGACCACCCGCAACCGACGCTTGCGCGGTAGGTTCCTGTGCTCGTGGCAGCGACAACATCGCTGATCGGTCCACGGGGGACGAGTCGAAAAAGATGAGCCTCGTCTCGCGGTGTCCACAGAGGCTCCGGTCGGCCGACGTAGTCTGCCTGGTGCTCGCCGGTGAGGATGGAGCTGGCGGCGACCAGGTCTGCCGGGGTGCCCTCGAAGACGATTCGGCCTCCGTCGTGGCCGGCGCCGGGGCCGAGGTCGATGATCCAGTCGGTGTGCGCCATGAGACGTTGCCCTTCTCCCCCATGCGGGTGGCCAGCTTGAGCCGCTGTCGCTCGCCGCCGGAGAGCGTGGTGAGCGGCTGGCCGAGGCTGAGGTACCCGAGCCCGACGTCGCCTCGTGGTCATGCTCATTGTGTCTAGAGGTCTCCTTCTTCGTGCCGTCGGGATTCGGCCCCGACAGCTAAGCCGGGCGAGAAAAGTACCTCGAATGGCCCCGCGAGCATCCCCCAAAGACCCGGCGACCTCCGGCGGAGCGCTGGGCGCGGCGATCTTCGCATCCGCCGTCCCTTGACATGACGGACGCGGGCGGTCTAGGATTAAATCAACAAATATTGATGTGAAGGGGTGAGGTCGGCATGAGGGAAGGTTTGCGGGACCGGGTCAGGGAGAAGTACGCGGAGCTTGCCGTCGCTGTGGAGAGTGGAGACGAGGGTTCGTGTTGCGGGGGTTGTGGGGAGGATGTGGCAGTGCGGGTCTCGGATCTCTCCGGGGCGAGCTACTCGGAGTCGGAGAGGGGCGAGTTGCCGCTTCTGGCCGCCGAAGCTTCGCTGGGTTGCGGGAACCCGGTGGCGCTGGCGGATCTCTCGCCGGGGGAGGTCGTGCTGGACCTCGGGAGCGGGGGCGGGATCGACGTGCTGCTCTCCGCGCGCCGGGTCGCTCCCGGCGGGAAGGCCTACGGTCTGGACATGACCGATGAGATGCTGGAGCTTGCCCGGAAGAACCGGGAGGAGGCCGGGGTCGGGAACGCGGTGTTTCTGAAGGGTGAGATCGAGGCCGTCCCACTGCCGGATGCGCACGTGGACGTCGTCATAAGCAACTGCGTCGTCAACCTCTCCACGGACAAACCCCGCGTCATCTCGGAGGCTTTCAGGGTGCTCAAGCCGGGGGGCCGCTTCGCCGTCTCCGACGTGGTCTTCCTGGGCGATAAGAAGGACCTTCCCGAGGAAGTGCTCGAGACGGTGGGCCTCTGGACCGGGTGTGTGGTCGGGGCGCTTGAGAAGGGGGAGTACGAAGGCCTGCTCGCGGCGGCCGGCTTCGAGGACGTCTCCGTGGAGGTCACCAACGTCTACGATCCCGAGACGATAGAGGACCTCGACACCGAAGAGAAGCGCGCCGCGCTCCGCGAGGTACCGGCCGCCAGCGCGTTTGTTCGGGCCCGCAAGCCGGAAGCGGGGTAGCGGATGCCGAAGCAGAGCCTGGGCGTGATCTCTCGGTACGGCCGCGCCTCGGGGGGCGTGGACGACGAAGCGCGGATCGGGCGTCTAGTCGCGCTCGGGAGCGCCCTCTCCGATCCCATCCGGGTCAGGATGCTCGGCATGATGGCCGGGGGCCGGGGTTGCTGCAGCCTGCCCGACTGCGGTGTCCCGGCGGAGGACCAGGACGCCGGCATCTGCGTCTGCGAGTTCGAGGCGTACTTCGGGATGGGCCAGTCGAAGGTCTCCTACCACATGAAGAAGCTTAAGGAGGCCGGGCTCGCGCACGAGGAGAGACGTGGCCGGTGGAGCTTCTACTCCTTGAGCCGTGCCGCCGCCCACGGCCTGCTCGCCGAGACCGCCGACCACCTGAGCCTGGACATGGAGGCCAAAGGTGTCTGAAGCCCGAGGTCGGACCCGGGTGCTCTTCCTCTGCACCCACAACTCTGCCCGCTCCCAGATGGCCGAAGGTCTGTTAGGGGGCCTGGCTGGAGACCGCTTCGAGCCCTTCAGCGCCGGGACGGAGGCAACCCACGTCAGGCCCGAGGCAACAGAGGCGATGGGGGAGCTCGGCGTGGACATCTCCGGCCAGGAGTCCGAGACACTGGACCGGTACCTCGGCGAGCCCTTCGACTACGTCGTGACGGTCTGCGACGACGCCAACGAAGCCTGCCCGGTCTTCCCCGGGGCGAAGAGGCGCCTGCACTGGTCGTTGCCGGACCCTTCGGCTGTCAAGGGCGAAGGAGAGGAGCGTATGGAGGCGTTCCGGACGGTGAGAGATAGGATACGGACACTTATCCGATCCGAGCTGCTGGACGGGAAGTAAGGGTCCTTTTGAGGAGGCAGAAGGTGCTGTTCTTGTGTACCCAGAACTTCGCGAGGAGCCAGATGGCCGAGGGGTTCTTGCGTCATCTCGCGGGCGACCGCTTCGAGGTCTACAGCGCGGGCCCGGAACCGACCGAGAGGGTCCATCCCTGCGCGGTCGAGGCGATGGGGGAGATCGGGGTAGACATCACCGATCAACGTCCGAAGAGCCTCGGGACCTATCTCGGCATAGAGTTCTTCAACTACCTCGTCATCGTGTGCGCCCGCGCCGAGGAGCGGTGTCCCAAGACCTTCCCCGGCGTGGGGACGCGGTTCTCGTGGGTCTTCAACGACCCGCGCTCCGACGAAAGCATCCCCTACGACTCCACGTTGGAGCGGTTCCGCCAGGTGCGGGACGAGATAGAGATCAGGGTCAGGGACTGGCTGGAGCATCCTGAAGCGGAGATGGAGAGGCTCAGGGAGATCCGGGAGCGCGAGAGGGCGGGACGCCTCCGGACGGCCTCTCAGCGAAGCTGAAGCCGCCGAAGATGACCCGGATAGGAAACCGCGAAAGTGGGCCTTCCGGCGGCGCCTTCCGGCCCATGAGGGTGTAACCTCCGGCCCAGGTCGTCAGGTGTTGTGGAGAGGGGTTCTCGGGGATGTTGAAGTTGCTCGTCGTGGGAGCGCTGTTCGTGCTGGCCGGGCTGTGTGAGATCGGGGGCGGCTACCTCGTCTGGGGATGGGTGCGCGAGCAGAAGCCCGTGTTGTGGGCGCTGGCCGGTGCCGGGGTGCTGACGCTCTACGGTTTTGTGGCCGCCCTGCAGCCCATAGCGGAGTTCGGGAGGGTCTACGCCGCGTACGGGGGTGTCTTCATCGCCCTGGCCCTCGCCTGGGGCGTCCTCGTGGACGGTTTTCGGCCTGACCGCTACGACCTGCTCGGCGTCGTGATCTGCATCTCGGGCGTCCTGGTGATGGTTCTTCCGGCTAGAGGCTAGACGGGCGCGGGAGACGCTCCCCGGCATATTCGGGTCCGCGGCGACGACCTTCACGGTATTTCTGCCCGTCGTGAGTCGGCGCAGCGTGTAAGAGAGCGCCCCATCCGAGTACCGGGTGCTGGACGCCGGAATCCGCTTGCCGGCGATTTAGAGCCTTATATCGTCCCTAAGGAGATCGTAAGGGTGGTCCGTGACCCTCGCCCTTACGAGGGGTGTCCTGTCGTGGGTCGTCGCACCGGGCTTGGGCGAGACGGGGGTTAGGAGCGGTGCCGTCGAGTCAGCGGCTTGCTGCTTCTTGGCTTCGAAGTAGGGGACGGAGGGGAGGGTGTCCCACGGGTTCGGGAGAACGTCCGCGGTAACGTAGATCAGGCCCGCGTTCCATCCCTTGCTCGCGGCGACGTCCTGCTTCATCATTGTTGCGTCGGGTGAGTCGTAGACGAGGTGCCGGAAACGGCCGGGATCGTAGCCCTTCACCCAGTCCTGAGCGGAGTAGGACGAGAGGTACTTTTCGTGGGAGCCCTCGGAGTTCACCACGATGTCCGAGACGGACATGTAGCACTCGCCTGTCTGGACGCCGGGGTTGATCGCGACGACCGCCTCGTCGCCTTTGGCCTTTACGTGCTGGTTGTCTCGTCGTAGTAGGAGGTTGGGAAGTCGGCGTACTGCCAGTCGGTGACGCGACCCTGTTGCACACCACCTCTACGGAGGCCTAAAGAGAACACCCTCTATAACACACGCCCTGCCCCGGCCCCCTTGCTATCATCGACCCCGTGTCATACAGACCACTTACCGCCGCCGAGCAGACCGACCTCGCCATGATGCGCCGCGCCCTGCTCGCAGCCGAGGAGGCGGCCGCCAGGGGAGAGGTTCCCGTGGGAGCCGTGGTGGCCAGGGGAGAAGAGATCCTCGCCGTCGCCGCCAACGAACGCGAGACGACCGGCGACCCCACGGCCCACGCCGAGCTCCTCGCCATCCGCGAGGCCGCGAACTCTCTGGGCGGCTGGCGCCTCCCGGGCTGCACCCTCTACGC
>CADCUW010000297.1:14695-15860 GCA_902805985.1 uncultured Rubrobacteraceae bacterium | reverse complement strand
TGTCTTTATGGGGATCGACTCCGATCAAGACCTTCATCATGAGCGCACGCACCTCCGTTTCGGTCGGAGCTTTGCTATTAGCGCGAAGGACATTCCGACTTCGGGTGCTTTGTGCTCCCATACCTCTTTGGAGTCACTCCACGCCGGGCACCGGGGGACGCAAGCCTAGAACAAGCCAACCCACCTCTGGTGGGCGACAGGAAGTTCGCGAGCGATCCCCGTAACCGGCACCCTAGAAGCTTAGCGGCTGCAGACCACCAAACTCCTGAGCAGAGTTAAACAAGTCGGAAGTTCATGCTGAGCGCGTTCTCATAAGTTCGGCAAGTAATTAGTGTATCTAGCTCATTTGGGCGATGTAACTGATGCGACAAGCCTGTTAGGGTGTCCCCGTTGAGGACTTGCTACCCGTAAGTTGGGGTAGAGCTTTGAGCCTCGTTCCGCCAGAAGTATGCGCGTTTTGGGCACCAGGGGCGAGGGGAGCCAGTGGTGCAACCGGCTACCGCAAGAGAGGCATCGTGGGATGGCTCTCGGGGTGGCCGGTTCCGCGTTGTGCAGGCTCCACAAAGGGGTAGAGCGATGAGGAGAGCGGTGCTGTTGGCGGCGACGATGGCGATCGTGGCGGTGCTGGCGGCGGGGATGGCGTCCGCCGATCCGGTGAACAGCAAGAACGCCCAGATATTCACCATCGTCTGCGGCGGCGAGGAAGTGACGGTGGCGTCGAACTTCAATAACAGGGCCGTGGTGGTCAACGTGGTCGACACCACGGGCAACTTCGTGCTCACGCGGCTAGAGGGCACGGCCACCTTGACCGACCCCGAGACCGGAGAGGTGATCTTCGAAGAGGAGTTCGTGGACCGCGTAGGCCAAGGGCAAAAGAAGGGCCTCCAGGGCAGCCTGACGACCTGCGACACCATCCTCACCTTCGAAGACCCGGAGGGGACGTTCACATTGGACCTGACGGTCACCGGCTTCTTCACCCCACGCAGGGGCTAAATACAAACCGCAGAAAGCTACCTAGGGCCGGGGCGTAGTAGCCTCGGCCCTCCTAATTGCCCTTATTCACCGGAGTGCGTGGAAGGATCGTTCTCCCCTTGACTTCGTAGCGTTTACCTTAACGCTTAGGGGACGCTAACCTTCTATGGTAGTAAGGTAAAGAGCCGCCTCC